>JAAWHK010000109.1 GCA_022795805.1 Hungatella sp.
CAAAAATATGAGAAAAGGAAATGTGATCGTTTATGAAATCATCCAGTGAACTGCGCACGCTTCTGCGCTCCGTGGACCATAAGAGCTACCCTGCCTACAAGTCTCTGGCGGGAAGCTATCAGTTCGGCAGTTTTATGCTTTTTATCGACCATGTACAGGGGGATCCGTTTGCGTCCCCCTCCAGCCTTCATGTGGAGATTCTCCATAAAGACGCCGGTTTCCCGGCTGTCTACTATGAGAAGGACCCTGCCCGCATCGCCCTCCAGGACCATCTTACCAGGCAGTTTTCCTCCCAGTTTGAGGACTACAATTTCAAGGCAAAAGGTTCTGGCAAAAGCGGCCTTCTGTCTATTACCAGGTGTAATCAGGAGGTTCTGGAGCGCAGCGCCTGCCAGATCACGCCCCAGAAGATTATCGCCCGGTTCCATGTGGGCTTTCCGGCTTTCGGCCGCACCATCAACGCGGGGAAGCTGGAGAAGATCCTCTTTGATTTCCTGCCCCGCTGTGTGGAGAACAGTTTCTTCTACAGGAAACTGGACGAAAAAAAGGTGGAGAAGGCCGTCTTTCTGTCCGAGGATCAGCAGTTTATCCGGGAGTACTTAAAGGAACACCATCTGTCCGCCTTTGTGGCCAACGGCTCCGTTCTTCCAAGAAAGAGCGGCGTGTCCGACCTTCCCATGAGGGGCAGCGTGCCCTTCAAATCCCCGGCCTCCATGGAAGAGACCATCACCCTGCCCCACAGCGGGGAACTGAAAGGCATGGTCATCCGCCAGGGCATCACCCTTATCGTAGGCGGCGGATATCACGGCAAATCCACCCTTTTGGAGGCCCTGCAGATGGGCGTGTACAATCACATCGCCGGGGACGGGCGGGAGTATGTGATCACGGACGACACGGCCTTAAAGCTGCGGGCCGAGGACGGACGCTCCATCCGCCAGGTGGACATCTCCCTGTTTATCAAGGATCTTCCCAACAAAAAGGATACTGCCTGCTTCTCCACGGAGGACGCCAGCGGAAGCACGTCCCAGGCTGCGGGGGTTATCGAAGGGATCGAGGCGGGAGCCGGGCTGTTCCTCATCGACGAGGACACCTCTGCCACCAACTTTATGGTGAGGGACGAGTTTATGCAGCAGGTTATCAGCCGGGCCAAGGAGCCCATCACCCCGTTTCTGGAGCGGGCCAGGGATCTGTATGAGAAGGCCGGCGTCTCCACGATTCTGGTAGCCGGAAGCTCCGGAGCCTTCTTCTACATCGCGGACACCATCCTGCAGATGGACTGCTATAAGCCTGTGGATATTACGGACCAGGTCAAGGGCCTGTGCGGGGAGCACACGGCCCCCAGAATCCAGGCTCCCGATTTTAAGATTCCGGATTTTTCCAGGGCTCTGGCACCTTCTGCCAGAGGCGGTAGAACCGGCAGGGATTTTGGCTCTGACCGGGGATACGGACGGGGACGAGGCGGTGACCGGGGCGCCGGAAGCCGTCATGAGCACATGAAGATCAAGACTTTCGGGAAGGATTCCTTCTCCCTGGACAAGGAGAACGTGGATCTGCGGTATGTGGAGCAGCTGACGGACTCCGAGCAGACCAACGCCCTGGCCCACCTGCTGCGGCACGGCGCGGAGCAGGTCATGGACGGGAAGAAGACCGTGAGACAGACGGTGAACTGGCTTTACGATACGCTGGAGAAGAAGGGATGGGAGCCATTCTGCAGCTCCTATGTGCCCTGTGGGCTGACAAAGCCCAGGATCCAGGAAGTGTTTGCCTGCCTGAACCGGTATCGGGGTTAAAGAAAACCCGTCTGCAGATTCAAAAACAGACTCTGCCAGGCTTCGGGGAAATACCGAAGCCTGGCAGTTTATTCTGCGTGAAAACGACGATTGGTTCTGCCGGAAAAAGGCTCCTGTGCGTCTTTGCCCGCAGAGACGCGGACATCGTACCCCTCCCATGGAGCCGGAACCTCCAGCTTGTCTATCATTTGTTCCAATACCTTTACCGGGATATACCGGCTTCTCTTTTCATTGCGCCTCAGCAGTTCTCTGTACGGAACTTCCAGATACATGATATGCACCCTGGCTTTGTAGGACGAAAACAAGCCGCACAATTTCTGTCTGGTCTCCCGGATGATGTTGGTGGCGTTCCAGATAAAGGGCTCCTTTCTCCTGAGAAACTGCCGAGCCCTGTCGGTGGCAATAGCCGCCACTTTGGAGGATTTCTCCCCGGGAGCTATGCCCTGCTGCTGCCGGATATCATCCAGGGAGATTACAGGCCTTCCCTCCCCGTTTTCCTCTATCCATGTATCCTTCCCGGCCAGGGGCAGACCGGCCATGAGCCACACGTCAAACTCCGTGTCGTCGTACAGGTCACTGCCCTGCCACAGGGAATCCCTGTGAAAGTACTGGTATCTGGTGTAGGCGCCGGCAAAGGGATAGGGGCCGTCCTCGATTCCAAGTTCCCTTACCTGCTCCAGGAACAGGGCGATGTGCTCCCTCATTTTCTCCGGCTCCCTGCATATGCGCCCCCTGGCATCCGCCGCGGACAGAAGGTACAGCAGTCCCATGGGAACACTCTCCGCAGCCTTTAGGAGGTCAAACTCCGGCCGTCTCTTTGACCAGAACCAGGCGGGAAGCCCGTGATACCGGATCAGCCCGGCCGCCTGTTCCCTGTCCCTCCACGTAAGCCCGAACCGATCCTGTCCCCGGTAGGCCATGGCCCGAAACACCTTCTCGCCTGCAATGGTGTGTTTCGGGGAAGTCCATCTGCCGTCCTCCAGCCTGGTGCAGGCCGGTTTGCCGATATCGTGGAACGCCCCGGCCAGAAACAGCATCTCCTGTTCCTTCTCTGAGAGCGCCGGCCACTGCTCCATCTTCACCATCTCCTGACATACCATCCGGGTGTGTCTGTACACGTCCCCCTCGGCGTGGTACACCGGATTCTGCTCCACGCCCATGAGAATGCGAAGTTCCGGATACACATCTGCCAGGCCGTCCAGAGAAAAATCACACTGCCGGATCACAGACAAGATATCCGTCATAATCCACCTCCCGCCGAGAACAGATCTGCTCCGTCCGCCAGCTTATTGGCCACAATGGGCCGGTTCATCCAGTGGCTCTCCGAATCCAGGATGGCGTTTAAAAATGTGGGACGCACATATTTCAGCCGCTCCTCCACATAATCCCCGTCCTCCACCTTAATATAGAGTCCCTCCATAAGCCCGCACAGGTCGGTCTGACCAAGGGTCTGATCCAGCCTGGCGCTGCTTTTTTCGCACTGCTTTTCAAGGCTTTTTACGGGACTGTCCGATATAAAGCGGCTGGGTCCTATCCATCCTGTGATGTCCTCCAAACGGTCATACCGCCCCTGATTAAGCACCAGAACCGAGTGGACAAAATCAGCCCTCTCTAAGAGCTCTCTCCGTCTGGCCGTGGAGAAGAACCGCCCGGTTTGTTTGTCAAATATATCAAATTCCATGAAATAGTGGGGAAGCAGATCGTAGAACACCGTGTGCTTCGCGTACATCCATTCCCCGTACATCACGTATCGGTCCCCCAGTATATCCCACAGACGGCTCTGAAACATCCCTGCCCACCGCTTTAACAGGCCGAACTGCCGCTCCCCGAAGCCGCCGTTTAAAAAATGGCCCCGGCTCTGCAGGTACATCCTCCCGTCGCTGCCGAAGCTGATGCCGCAGTTGGCCCCGTCGATCTTCTCCTCCAGCACCAGATACTTTCCCCGGATATCCCGGAATTTCACATAGTTTAAGTCCTCGTCCCCCGCCTGCTTTCTGGAGCCCTCCAGGTGGCGGGTTCTGGGGTATTTGTATAATTCTTCCATAACGTAATCCTCCCGCGTCGTCTCATATCACTCGGTTTGTGACGCACAGATTCAGCACCTTTTTCACCGGTTTAAACAGTACCAGGCCGATGACAAGGTTGCTGATTCCATGTACCACGTCAAACGGAATTCCGGATATCCACCAGGCAAACACAGCCCCCCATCCCCCCGCAATGTAGGGAAGGGAGCAGAGGAAGCCAAAGGAGAACCCGAAGAGGCAGGAAAGGATCCCATAACCCCAGTCCGGCGCTCCCCATTTTTTAAGCAGGACCGTCAATCCGGCCAGAACCGGCCAGATATAGAGATAGGAGATCCACCAGATTCCGAAGCCGTGAAACATCCCCTCCAGAATCGTAAAGACCGCCAGAATATTCAGAACCCTTTTTCCCAGAACCAGGGTGTACACAATCACCATGACGGATACCAGTTCTATATTGGGCAGATGGATAAGGGATATCTGCAGTGCAAACAAAACCGCTGCCAGCAGCCCGTCCGCCGCCGTCTGCCTGGTGCGGCTCACCGGCTCCCGGCAGCCGTGTACACCAGACCGTAGTGCTGGCCGTCCCGAATCGGCTGCTGGCTGACCCCGTAATTGCAGGGCTCTCCCTCCAATTCTACGGCCCAGTAGGCCTGGTCCTGATTGTAGTCCGCCCTGACGCCGTTGACGGTTTCGATCATCAGACCGAACTGCTCTGTGCGGGAACCCTCCACGGTCAGGCCTTTCGCATTCCCAAGGGCCTGTTCCAGATATTCGGCATCAGTCTCTATATCATAGGAATCCGACGACTCATCTTCGTACACCACCTCCACAGTAATCCTCTTTCCCCCACCCTCAGGCTGCGGACGAAATTTTGCATAACACAGCAGAAGCCCTGCCATGACAATGCATACCCCTGCCAGCGCGAGGAGGAACTGTTTATTTTTTCCCGCTATATGGTTCATGTCTTTTTGTCCTTTCTGTGCATTTATTCTTCTATTGCTTACTCAGCCGGAGTGTGAACCGTAACAAACTATTCCCTGCAATACAGGTGAAGTAAGACTCAACTTCTCTGCCTGCACATATTCCGTTCACAGTTATATTTTACCATAATCCCCCCACAACCTCAACACTGTATCATTACTTTTGGACACACAGATTTCCATTTAGGATCTTAAGAACAGTTTCTTGCACAAAATGAGAATGAACTTGCTGTTTAATTGAGTGAG
>JAAWHK010000019.1 GCA_022795805.1 Hungatella sp.
GGTATATTTCTGTTGCACTGTCCCTGGAGTCGCCTCCGCCAGACGTTATCTGGCATCCTGCCCTGTGAAGCCCGGACTTTCCTCTCCCGCAGCCTTTCGTCCCTGCGGCAGCGGCCATTTGTCTTACTCCCGATCCCTGTTTTAGCTGTCTTAGCTGTTTAAACGGTCTTAACGGTCTTTAAGCCTCGTCTATGGCTTTGCCGATATCGTTCCTCATATACTTGTTGTCAAACCGGACCCACTCCGTGGCCCCGTAGGCATTCTTCCTGGCCTCCTTAAGATCCGCGCCCAGGGCCGTGACGCCCAAAACCCGGCCTCCGTTGGTGACGATCCGGCCGCTGCCGTCCGCTCTGCTGCCTGCGTGGAACACGTAATACCCTTCCCTGTCCTCAAAGGCTTCCAGCCCGGTGATGGGATATCCCTTCTCATAGTGCTCCGGATATCCTTTGGATGCCAGCACCACGCACACGGCGGCATTGTCCTCAAAGTCCAGTTCCACCTGGTCCAGGGTGCCGTCAATACAGGCCTCAAACACGTCCACAATGTCGTTCTTCATCCTGGGAAGCACCACCTGGGTCTCCGGATCCCCGAACCGGGCGTTGAACTCCAGAACCTTCGGCCCTTTGTCCGTCAGCATAAGGCCGAAGAAGATGATGCCCTTGAACTCTCTCCCCTCCGCCCTCATGGCGTCCACTGTGGGCTGAAAGATGTGCTCCCGGCAGAACGCGTCCACCTCTTTTGTGTAGAAGGGACTCGGAGAAAACGTCCCCATCCCTCCTGTGTTGAGCCCTGTATCTCCGTCGCCTGCACGCTTGTGGTCCTGAGCCGAGGTCATGATGCGGATGGTCTTCCCGTCCACAAAGGACAGCACGGACACCTCCCGCCCGGTCATAAACTCCTCCACCACGATCCGGTCGCCTGCGGAGCCGAACTGCTTATCCAGCATCAGGGTCCTGACGCCCTCCCGCGCCTCCTCCCTGGTTTTGCAGATAAGCACTCCCTTGCCCAGCGCCAGCCCGTCCGCCTTCAGGACGATGGGCATGGCGGCCGTCTCCAGATAGCGCAGCGCCGCCTCCGGCGAATCGAAGGTCTCGTAGGCCGCCGTCGGAATGTTGTACTTCTTCATCAGATCCTTGGAAAAGGCCTTGGAACCCTCCAGGACGGCCGCATTCTTTCTGGGGCCGAACACCCTCAGCCCTGCCGCCTCAAAGGCGTCCACTGCCCCCGCTGCCAGCGGGTCATCGGGACCGATGACGGTCAGGTCGATCTCCTTCTCCCTGGCAAAGGCGGTGAGTTTGTCGAAGTCCATGACGCCGATGTCCACGCACTCCGCGATCTGCGCGATTCCCGCATTGCCCGGCGCACAGTATATCTTGTCCACCTTCTTGCTCTGGGCCGCCTTCCACGCGATGGCGTGCTCTCTCCCGCCGCTGCCCGTAATCAGTATCTTCATTGTCTTACTCCTCCTTCCCCCGGCCGTCTCTTACACGGTCCGGCCGTTGGCGATCATATCAATGGCCTCTGGCAGAATCTTCCACTCCGCCTCCTCCATGACTCTCCTCTGGAGAATCTCCGGCGTATCCCCGGGCAGAACCTCCACTGCCTTCTGCAGAATAATGGGACCTGAGTCCACACCCTCGTCCACATAGTGCACCGTGGCCCCTGTCAGCTTCACGCCTCTCTTTAAGGCCGCCTCATGGACCTTCAGCCCGTAATACCCCACGCCGCAGAATGACGGGATCAGGGACGGGTGGATATTGATGATCCGGTTTCGATACTTCTGAATCATGGCCTCCGGGATAGTCACCAGAAAACCGGCCAGCACGATCAGATCCAGATTATATTCGTCCGTCTTCGCCAGCAGCGCCTCGTTGAACTGCTCCCTGCTTTCAAAGGACTTGGGGGACAGGCACACGGCCTCGATGCCGCGGCTCTTTGCCCGCTCCAGGGCATAAGCTCCCGGATTGTTGCTGATGACCGCCTCTATGGACGCGCCCCTGATCGCACCGCTGTCAATGGCATCCAGGATGGCCTGAAGGTTGGTCCCTCCTCCCGACACCATAACGCCGACTCTCAGCATAAGGTCACCCCTTTTTCTCCCTCCTCAACGGAGCCGATGACATAAGGGGTATCCCCGGCGGCCTTTATGGCCTCCATGGCCCGTTCCACATCGTCCCTGTCCACGGCCACGATCATTCCGATCCCCATGTTGTAGGTGTTGTACATCATCTCCTCCGCGATGTCACCCTTGGACGCCAGCAGGCGGAAAATGGCCGGAACCTCGTAGCTGTCCTTCTTTATAACGGCCCTGGTGCCTTCCCTGAGCATCCGGGGCACATTCTCATAAAAACCGCCGCCGGTGATGTGGCTGCAGGCCTTCACGGTCACTCCCGCTTTCTTCAGGCTCTTAAGGGCTTTCACGTAGATCCTGGTGGGCATAAGCAGCGCGTCGCCCAGGGTTTTTCCCAGCTCATCGTAGTATGTGCCAAGCCCCTCCCGGGTCAGTTCCTTCTCAAACACCTTGCGCACCAGGGAGAAGCCGTTGCTGTGAACACCGGAGGATGCCATTCCCATAAGCACATCCCCGGGCTTTAGGCTCTCTCCCGTGATCATGTCCTTCCGGTCGCAGACTCCCACGGCAAATCCGGCCAGGTCATAGTCCTCCTCCGGCATAAGCCCCGGATGTTCCGCCGTCTCGCCTCCGATCAGCGCCGCCTCAGACTGGAGACAGCCCTCGGCCACGCCCTTAACGATATCGGCGATCTTCTCCGGGTAGTTCTTCCCGCAGGCAATATAGTCCAGAAAAAACAGCGGCTCCCCTCCCGCGCAGGCGATGTCGTTGACGCACATGGCCACCGCGTCGATGCCGATGGTATCGTGCCTGTCCATAATGATGGCCAGCTTCACCTTGGTCCCGCAGCCGTCCGTCCCGGACAGGAGCACCGGATCCTCCATCTCCTTAATCCCGGCCAGGGAAAAGGCGCCGGAAAATCCTCCCAGCCCGCCTAAAACCTCCTGGCGCATGGTCTTTGCCACATGTTCCTTCATCAGTTCCACCGACTTATAACCAGCCTCTATATCCACTCCGGCTTTCTTGTAATCCATAACCGTTCCTCCATCATCTTATGTCCGCGTCTCTCCCGCCGATTTTCTACTTCTTCATCTGCCCCAGGTATTCCCTGTATCCGATTTTGTCCAGCTTCTCGGCCTTTGCCGCCACATCGTTTTTCATAGATTCGCTGTAGGCTTTCAGTCTCCCAAGCAAATCCGGATCCGACACGGCCAGGATCCTGGCGGCCAGAATCCCCGCGTTGGTCCCACCGTTAATCGCCACCGTGGCCACCGGAATACCGGACGGCATCTGCACGATGGAGTACAGGGAGTCAACGCCCCCCAGATCCGACGTCTTCATGGGAATGCCGATAACCGGCATGGGAAACAGCGCGGCGCACATGCCGGGCAGATGGGCTGCCTTTCCCGCCCCTGCGATCACGACCTTAACCCCCTTTTCCTCCAGGGATTTTGCATACTGAAAAAAGATATCCGGTTCCCTGTGAGCCGAGATCACCGTCATCTCAAAATCGACTCCCAGTTTCTCGAGGATATCCGCCGCCTGCGCCATAACAGGCATATCGGAGTCGCTGCCCATTACGATTCCCACTTTAGCCATAACAATTCTCCTTTTCTGCTGTTGGATTGATTCTAATATTTTATGGAAACATCATACAAGGTTTTCTAAATGGCGTCAATAGCTTTTCGTGGAGTCGCCTTTATTTTTGCAATCCATTCATCCGGCTTACTCACACATCCTGTCCGCCCTCCCCCTCACACAATCTGCTCCAGTATGGAAGGATCCTTAATCTTCTTATCCTCCGCCAGCAAAACGATCTTCGACATGATCTCCGCCGTCTTTGGGTCCTCATCCACAAAGGGCAAAAACAGCTTCCCCCTCTTCTGACTGTGAACCGGAAGGATGTGAAGCATGGCCCCGCCCTTCTGGTGCACCACGCCGCTTCCCAGGTGGACCGTATAGTCTCCCCGGCTCCCTGCGATTATCGCATGGCTCTCTGTGAGAGACACATTCTTAAGCCCGAACAGCGGCAGGTTAAACTCCACGATGGCCCGCCGCATCTCAATGGTGGAGTGGCTGGTCTCCGGGTCCACGCCGCCTGCATGAGCCACGCTCACCGCCAGGTCCACGTCCCGCATGACCTCGCTGTAGATCCGATCCGGCACCTTGTCCATGGTCAGGGCTTCGTACGTCTTTCGGTCGGAGAACTCCACCCACTCCAGGGTAGGCGCTTCCGCGTCGCTGGGAGAAAACCAGTCCGCCAGGGCATAGATCCTGGCCACGATGTTCTCCTTATAGTACACTTTCTGAAGCCCTTCCTCGCAGTCGGCTGTCCACCGCCTGCCCTTTAAACACCCCACGGTCTTCTGCGGCTGGATCTGGTTTCCGGCGAACATCCTGGAATACCTCTGCCCCTGCTCCTCTGGAAGCTTCACATACAGTTCCCGGAACACCTGTTTAAAGGGCTGCCGTATCTGACGTTGGAAAAGATACCTCTGGTACTCATGCCAAATCCCTGCCCGGTAGAGATTGAGGGGATGGGCGATGCGAAGCGTATCCTCACCGGAGAGAACCTTCTGCCGGTTATCCCAGGACGTCAGGACCACATATTTTCCGTCCCCGTCTTTTACCGCATCCGCAAATCCTGCAAAATCCCCGCACATAAACACCAGCGGCCTTAAAATGGCTCCCACCACCGGGTTCTCCATCAGCCCCGCCGTCTCCGCGGCCGTGAACAAAGCCCCTGTCTCCATGGACTCCTCCATCAGTTTTTTCGCCCTGACGTGCTGGTCTTTCAGTTTCCTGTGGGCGTCCTTCACCTCCAGGACATAGGGGTCCTTCCCCAGCCGGGAGGGAACCGATTTCAGCTCCCTGCCGTCTTTCCTGCACAGGATCTCGCTTTTTCCCTCCTCATTGACGTGAAGCCGCACCTGTGCGTCCCCTGCCTGCGTCCACTGCATATAGGGGGCAAATTCGTTCGCAAGTCTGCTCTCCATCCGCAGGGTCAGCCTGGTCACGTCGGCAAATCCCCCGTGAACGCTCAGATTCACCAGGGCGGTCTGGGCCGCCTTCGTCTCGCTGGCCCGCCGCTGCGCTCCGAACTGTTTGGCCTCCCTGGCGAAGTTCTGGATAAACTGATACCTGCCCAGCAGATCCGACTCCACATTCTCCCCGAAGGGAACCAGACCGTAGCTCATCAGCAGATCCTTGTTCCGTTTTGCCTCTATCTCCCTTCGCAAATCTTTAAGGGACACCTTCCCCGTGGCGGCATCCGCGTATTTCCTGGCTCTGGAATGCTTCTGCCCGTCGGAAATATACTTGGCCGCCTTGTACAGGATGCTGAAATTCTTCTCGCCCAGAAGCCCGTAGCACTCCCTGAACCAGTCGATGTCAAAGGCGCCGTCCTGAAGTTCCTCCGCAGACAGCGGCGTGTACCTGGTGATAACGGCCTTCTTCTGGTCGTCGAACCGCTCGTTCATGTGGGCCATAAAATAATAACACCCGCTTTTAAGCCCTGCCCACCCCAGATACTCCTCTACAATATCGATCCACTGGGGCGCGTACATAGCCGCCTCCACCAGGCGGTCCGCCCTGATGTCCGTCCCTTTAAGCGCCTGCCTGAGAACGGTTTTGTCATCGCCCTGTGCCGGATAGCAGGCCTTAAGCAGCAGGCTCAGCACGCTTTTCTTGGAGTGATCCGGACTGTAGTACCAGTAATAGTAGGCGTCCCGGCTTAAGGGGTCTTTGCCAAGGGCCATAAGGATCCGGACAAGCCAGGAGATCCCCTGGATGTAGGAGACGCCCGTCATATCCGCGGAGACCCGGGTCTCCCCCTCGCCCCTGCGAAGCTCGATGTCCGCCAGCACAGGGATGATTGCGTCGTAAAGCTCCCTTACCAGCTTCCCGCACCACGTATCCGGCCCCGCCAGGGCCTCCCCCTGCTCCATGACCTGCGCGGCCATATCGTTGCCGAAAAACTGATTCCAGATCTGCCGGTTTCCAGGCTTTTTGTACTCCCCCTTCACCAGCTGGCAGAGAGCCTGCAGCACCGTGGCTCTGTGGAAATAGTTTAACACCCCTTTATACAGGATATCCCTTCCTATGAGTCCCATATGGTATGCCTTTAAAAACCAGTAGGGCACAATGGCGGTCATGGTCTCCGCGCCCCACCGTACAAAGCGGCTGCCGCCCTGGGTGAACTGCCTCCGCTCCCGGTTCTCCCTGCACCTAAGCTCCATGGCCCATGCGATGTGGAAGGCCCTGGCAAACTCCTCATCCGTCTCCCAGTACTGCAGTCCTTCAAAAAACCGGTCGAAAAACCTCATCTCCGTGACGCACATCTCCGTCCTGGCCATTTGACCCCGCCAGTCCTTATACTCGTAGGGTATCATCCTCCGCTTCTGATCCACCAGGGGGATCAGCGCCGTCACCGCGTCGGCGCCGGCAGAAAAGAGAAGCTTTCGGTCCAAATACTCCATGCGGTAGATGATGCGGATCTCGCCCAGCTGTTTCGGGAATTCCACCGTGAGGGGTTCCGGCTTAAACGGCATCTTCCCGAAAACCGCCTCATAAAATTTTCTTCCGTTTACGTAGGCCTGACTGCCGCCCAGAAGCATCCTGGCCTCCATCTGTACAAATGTGCCGTAATCCCCGATCTCCTCCTCGTAGAACGCCCTCAGCTCCTTTTCCAGCGGATAGTTTTCCAGCCTCCGCTCCGTCCCGCTGCCTTTAAGCCTCCAGAAGGAATCCCCGATCAGCTGCCGTTCCCCGACGGCAGACAGGTACTCGTCGTTTTTATGCTCCCGGATCAGGTTGTCCAGCTTCTTTATCTTCCTGATGATCTCCCCCTCGGACAGAGGCGCGCATCTGGCCGCGTCCCCTGTCCTTCCCCTCAAGTCAGGGATTATCTCCGGCGCGCCGTAATCATAGAGACCGAATCCCGGCTCCTCCTCTGCCCGGCACTTCTCCTCCCCCAGAATCTCATTCAGGAGCACTTTCTCCTTGTCCGTAGGGTTCTCCACCAGCAGGGCCATGGACTTTGTCCTCTCATAAAGTCCGGCCCTCTTCTCATCCTTTGAAAGACGCAGGAGGATATCCAGACCGGCGCTGCGCTTCTCTTCCTTCTTATCTCCCAGAAGCCGTCTCAGGCACCCGTCCATCTCCTCCTCATCCTGTCCCATGAGAAACGCCAGAAGCTCCTTTCTAAGGCTGCTCCTCTTAAACCGCAGCATGTCCTCCATGAGGCGGTAATCTTCCTTCTCCAGAGGCAGCTTCTTCACCAGGTCAACCGCCTTTTTAGAGGCGTTCTCCTGGGAAAGCCCCATATACCGGATGAGCAGTTCCTTCTGAGTCCGGTTGGCCGGGCTGTGAAGGAGCAGCACCAGGAAATCGCTTCTGCCGTAACTGCCGGACATATCCCCCAGAAGTCCCGCCGCCTCCGTAATCTTATCCCTATCCTCCAGCACATAGGCCAGAAACGCCATCTGCTCAATGACCTGGGTCTGACTCAGCTCCACCCGGTACCACGGGAAAATACACGGATCGTACACCAGCCCCTTTTTCGGGATCCGCCCCCGGATCTCTCTGAATCGCTCATACAGTTCCTCAGCCTCCTGCCGGTTTTTGTAATAGTCCGTCAGCACCGGCTTTGCGGGCGCCTCCTCCCTCTCCCTCTGCCAGGAGGAACCGCTGCGCCCAAGAAGCCCTCTGATCCATCCTCCCAGGGGATAGGAGAAGGCAGGCAGAAAAGCCGCCACCATCTCTAAGTCGTCCCAGTGATCCAAAATGGCCTTCCCCGCCGCACGGGTGCGGATGCTGTCGTCAAACAGGCTCTGATTGTAGTAGGAACCGATCAGCTTCTGCTGCCTGGTGCCCCTCTCCAGCAGGCCAAGCATCACCTTCACAGCCTCGTCGCTCTCCTCAAACCCCAGCGCCCAGAGTGCCGCGCTGACGGCCACAGCGTCGTTGGTCTGAAACTGCTCCATGCAGAAGGCCCTGTCCCCAAGGCACCGCCCCATGAAAGTCAGAAGCTTTGCGCTGATCCTGTCCGTATGGTTCTCGTCAAAAATGCCGATCCAGGTGGAAACGGCCCTCTTTACTGAAGAGTACCGGATCAGGTCGTGTTCCTCGATCACCTTTAAAAGTGTCAGAAAGGCCTCGCAGGTCCCCTGATCCATAGCCTCGCAGATACTCTGCCGCAGCCCCTCCTGAAGCCTGGCCGCCAAAAGAAGATCCCCCAGAAGCCTGTGAAGCTCCTTGCTGTCGCTTCGGACGATGCCCAGGATCATCTGCCGGTCCAGATACGCGGTGTTGTTGTCGCTTAAGATCAGCTCCATCAAGGCGTCGATCACCTTCTGATTGCCCCTGTCAATCTCCGCCGCATAGATATAGCTGAAACCGTTGGTGAAATTCCAGCTGCGGCCTATGTAGTCCAGCTTCTCCTCATCCATGCGCCTTAAGATGAAATCCTCCACCGGCACGCCGCAGAATCCCAGATTCTCATAGGCTGTCAGAAGGGAAAATGCCTGCCTGACAGACGGCCCGTAGCTGGCCGTTCTCACGGTCCTGCGGTCCCACCCCCAGGAGAAGGGAAAGCGGTTCAGCTTATCCGCCATGTAGAAGAACGACTCCCTGTACTCCCCTGGCACAAAGGCATCCGTCAGTCCGTGCTTCCTGAACCACCGGGACGGCCCGGCATTTTGGGAACCCTCTGCGCCCTCTCTTCCTCCTTCCCCGTAAAACTTTGCCGCCACCCGGCTTATGAGAGAGCCTCCAGCGCCTGAGTCTCCCGTCAGCTCCCGGGCCAGCAGCTGATCTTCTCTGTTCAGCTTCCTGATCCGTCTGTCCCTGTCGTCTCTTCGCATTTTGTCAATGGCCATCCTGGTACCGGCATCGTATTCACCCATATCACCACATCCTCCCCGAAAGCATGGTTAATCTCACAAATGTAAACATTCCGTCCGTCTCTCCTCCTATGTCCTCCTCCAGATCCAAAAGGGGGCGGTCGTCCAGGAATATCCGGTATATACCGTCCTCAAAGCACTGGATGGCATTGTCACAGGCCTCCTTTAAATCCGCCTCCTTCTCCCCGTAGAGAACTCCAAAGGCCACTTTCCCCGTTTCCGCCTTATCCTCGATCTCCTGCCTGGTAAGGCATCTGAGAACCTCCTGCAAATCCCCGTCTTTAAGTTTGTCATTGTAATCCCGGACCCCTGCCTCCACCACCGCAAGTATCAGCTCCCTCACAGTGGAAGGGGCCGTAAAAAGGCGGCAGACAACAGGCTCCACGGATTTCCTCCGTCTGCCCATGTGTTTTACGTTGACCCTTATGTCCATAACTTCTCCTTTGCACTGTTATCAGAAATCAGCCGTTTTGTAAGCGTTTTCCCACATAATCATCCCGCTTCTTTCATTATACGCATTCTCCGGACATATCTCAACCGGATTTTCTTCGGAATACATGCAGACCCTGCAGCGATTGTCAGGAATCCCCGGAAAATGTATATGGACATATAGGCTCCTGAACTGAGCCGATATACAGACACACAAAAAACCCCTGAAATCCCGGCACTTAATCTAAGTTCCGATATTCCAGGGGAAATCTCCAAAAGCACGTGATGGGAATCGAACCCACCTCTCCAGCTTGGGAAGCTGGCGTTCTACCGATGAACTACACATGCACGCGAATGACCAATCCGGGAATCGAACCCGGGTTTACGCCGTGAGAGGGCGTCGTCTTGACCGCTTGACCAATTGGCCTTTCCTTAACGCTTTCATAGTATAGCACGGTTTCCGGGAATTGGCAAGTCTTTTTTTGCAATTTTTTATTTTTTTATTTGCCGTCACGTCTCTATATAGGGAATGCTGGAAGCCCTTACCTTCCCGGCCAGATAAGCCATGCCGTTCTTTTCCAGAAAATACTTTACGCTCTCCATCACCTTCCCCTGCTTAACGCCGGGGCCCACCACGATCTCCCGGATGGGCATCCGGCCCAGAGGCCTGCACCGTCTGTCCATGAGCATGTACTTTATATAGGGCAGCACGATACCGCCCCGCTCGTGATAGTGGATGTCATAGGCCTCCTCCCCCTCTGCCGTGACAAAGCGCTCCACGATGCGGCACTCCTCCTCCCCGGCGAATCCCCGGTGCTTAAAGAAGGGGATCAGATAGAAAATCATATCCGACAGAAACTGATTCCCCACCGCCAGCGCCCTGCTCCTGCTGCCTTTGCTGTAATTCCGATAACAGCTCAGCCCCAGCTCAATGGTGCTGTCCACCAGCTCCAGCTTCCGTTCGTCGTCATAGAGCACGGTCCACGGGATAAAGTCCTGCTCGTACCCCGAACACACCTCCTGCGCCTTCCTGCCCTGCTCCGCCTGCAGCCTGCCGTACATTTCCTTTCGGATCAGGCACATGCCGGGAATGGAGCTGCACCGGTTCCGGTCAAACCCTATGGCTATGCCGCTGTTCTTCCCGTACCCTCTCCACATCTCCAGGGAATCGGAAGCATGGGAAAAGCTGAGAGAAAAGATATCCTTGCTGGACGCGGTAAAAAACCCGTCGGACATCTCGTCGTCCAGGCTCACCGCCGCCCTGTAAAGAAATTCCCTCTCCTGGCTCTCCACGGCCGCCATCTTCCTCTCCAGCTGCCGGCGGAACAGATCCTTGCCGTGAAGGTACTCTGACTTATCGTTCATAAACGCGATATGGGACGCCCACAGCTCCCGATTCTGCATGATGCTGATAAAGCCGCCCACATCCGTATAGTGATAGACATCCGAATTGCTGATCAGGTTAAACTGGTTGATCAGCAGGGAGATCCCGCTCATGGGGTTCCCGTTCTCCGCAAGAATCCGGCAGTGTTCCTGATACTCATCTAAGATCGCCATATCCATCTCCCCTAATCTGTCACGCCTGAAAACACGGCGGCCCAAAGAGGGACGCCCCACTCCTTCTGACTATATTTTACCAAACACAGGGGGAAAATGGAATCAAAAAATACAATTTAATCCAGCGGCTTCTGGTAAAAGGAGCCGATAAACGTCTCCGTCGGCATCACATTGACAATGATGGCGGGATCGACGCCTTTTAAGTGCATCATAATATCGTGAACCTCGTAGGTGGAAACCACCGTGTGCAGAAGGCTCATCTTCTTTCCGCTGTAGCCGCCGTAACCTTCCACCACGGAGATCCCGTGGCGGCAGAACCCCACATACTCCTTCACCACCTCGTGAGGCATCTGGGTGGTGATCTGTAAAGTCACCCGCTTAAACCGGTGGTAGAAATTGTCGATGGTCTTGGTGGCGATAAACTGAAACAGGATGGAATACCCGGCGTGCTCCCACCCGAACAGGGCTCCGAAGACGCACAGAAGCCCGCAGTTAAACAGAAACACGTACTGCCAGATGGATTTGCCCAGCCGGTTGGACACGTACAGGGCGATAAAATCCATGCCCGCGGTGGACGCGTTGCCCTTCAGGGCCACGGTGACGGCCAGGCCGTAGAGAAAGCCGCCGAAACAGATGTTTAGAAGCACATCGTCAAAGAGGGCCCCGCTCTTTATCACCTGCAGAAAAATACTGGACAGCACCACCTGGGCCATGGAAAACAGAACGAACTTCTTCCCGATATGGCGGTAGCAGAAAAGGGCCACCGGCACATTCAGGGCCACCATTCCGAATGACGTGGACATGGAGATGCCTGCCGTCTGCGCCACCCTGGACAGAAGGGCGGCGATCCCCGTAAATCCGCTGGGCAGAAGCTGCACCGGCTCCAAAAACGTATTCATGGCAAAAGCCTGCAGAAATGCCGACACGATCACGGCGGCAGTCATAATCAGATATCTCTTGTTCATAGCTCTTTCCCTCTTATCCTCTACTCTTTCACACTCTCCACCAGTTCCCTCACAAGCTCTGCCGACACCCCGTCATAGCTCATGGAGAGGCTGCCGTTTGCGATGCTGTAGGACACCCCGTTTCTGACCGTGGTCGGATCGGGAAGCCACGTCTTGCAGGAGCTGTGCACCTGGCTGATGCCCGTGTACTTTATCAGCTTTCCGGCGTTGGTCCCGTTGACCCCGCTGCCTGCCAGGATCTGGATCCGGTTCCCGAACTCCTCCTGAAGGCTCCGGATCATGTCCCGCCCTTCCCAGGCCTTAGGTTTTAAGCCGCTGGTCAGTACCCGGTCCACCCCCATGGCAATCAGCTGCTCCATGGTCTCAAAGGGGTCGTCCGTACAGTCAAATGCCCGGTGAAACACCGCCTCCCCGCCTCTCTCCCTGATAATATCCACCAGTCTCTTATTTCTCTCCGGATCCGGAGAGCCGTCCCTTCTCAGACACCCGAAGGCCGCGCCGTCGGCCCCGGCCGCCAGAACCTCCCTGCATTCCCGCTCCATAACGGCAAACTCCTCCTCCAGGTAGCAGAACCCGGCGCCTCTGGGCCGCACCATGGCGATCACCTTCAAGTCCAGATTTTCCTTCACCATGCTGACCACCGCAGCCGTGGGCGTCAGCCCTCCCAGCATCAGCGCCCCGTTCAGTTCGATCCGCCCGGCGCCGCCCAGCGCCGCCTGCTTCGCGTCGTAGTAGCTTCCGCAGCAAATCTCCGCGACCACACCCATAATCTCTCCTCCGTTCCCCGGCCCCGGGCCGGACAAATCATCTTAAAAAACTTCCCGTCCATCTCCAAAAGCTTCCCTGCCTGCCCCAGGCAGCGCCTGAGCTTCAGGAAAGGGAAGCCCCCGTAAGTTACGATTTTATCACAGATTTCCCAGCCGGTACAGCCCCAGAGCGTAAATTTTCGCGTTCTTCATCAGGTCGTCCACAGCCATCCACTCGTTGGGGTTGTGTCCGATGCCTTTCTGGCCCGGAAAGCTGGGACCGAATGGCACGATGCCCGGCATCGCCTTGGCATAGGTCCCCCCCGTGGTGGTGACAGGCGCTCCCGGGACGCCGCTCACCTTCTCATAGCACTCCGTCAGCGCCTTAACCATGGGACCGTCCTTTTCAAACACCACCGGGTTGTAGTTCTGAACCAGCTCCACGGCAAGCCCGGCCGCTTTTTTCCGGATCCGTTCCAGAATCGCCCCGATGCCGCAGCCGGCCGGATAGCTTAGGGATGCCTCAAAACAGGGTGTCCCCTCCCGAACCTCCAGCTTGTAGTTCCGCATCTCCATCACGCCGTACTCCTCATGGGAAAAATCGATGCCCAGTCTGTCCCCCGTATTCTTCGCACCTATAAAGTACTCCGTGACGAACCCAAAGAACGGTTCCAGCTGCCCGCCTTTGACCCGGATTACGGCCCTGCCCCGCTCACTGTACACCACCGGGAACTTGCAGTCCGGCGTAAAGCCCCAGACCGGCGGTTTCTCCCGCTGCAGATAGTATTTCAGATCCTCAAACCCGGACTCCTCATCGCAGCCGAAGATGATCCGGATCCTGTGCTTCGGCTTATATCCCAGATTTTTTAAGGCATAGAGCCCGTAGAGGCAGGTCATAATGGGTCCTTTGTTGTCCAGAACGCCTCTGCTGTAAATAATCCCGTTCTCCGTATAGCCGGAGAAGGGCGGCTGCCTCCACCCGTCCCCCACAGGCACCACATCCACGTGGCCTATGGCACAGACATAGTCTTCCCCCTGGCCGTACTCCGCATAGCCGATGTAGTTGTCCATATTCACCGTGGAGAAACCAAGCCTCTCCCCCAGCTCCAGCGCCTTCACGAGAGCCGCCTTCACCCCCGGGCCGAAGGGCGCCCCGGGCTCCGGGGCCGCCTCCACGCTGTCGATCTTCACCAGTTCCAGGATCGCCTGGAGCATCTCCTCTTTCAGGCTCTCCACCGCGCCCAGAATCTTTTCCTCCATATCCTCATCCCTTTCCGGATAATCCTCTACTCCTCCACCGGGGCCATGCGCGTCCTCATGTAATCATCCAGCCACTCCCCGGACGCTTCCTCAAAGGTGCAGTGTCCGTCCGCCCCCCGCTTTACCAGGTACACCCTGGGCCGCTGCCCCTCTGCGGCCGCCACAAAGGAAAACCCCTCAATATTGGTGGCAGCGCCCCACTGTCCCTCCCGGTTCATGGCGATAAGGGACAAGTCCCCGGCTTTCCCCCGCCTTTCCTTCAGCTCCTTATCCAGCAGGTTCACCGCCCTCTCACAGGCCTCCTGGGGATGGAGCCCCTCCTTCATCAGACGCACGATCTCATAGGAAATGCACCCCTTCATCAGGTCCTCGCCGAGACCTGTGGCGCTGGCGCCGCCCACCTTGCTGTCCGCGTAGAATCCCGATCCCACGATGGGGGAGTCTCCCACCCGTCCTTTCTTTTTCATGAACAGCCCGCTGGTGGAGGTGGCTGCCGTCACCTTTCCGTTCCCATCCAGGCACACCATTCCCACCGTATCATGACCCGCGTAGGGTTTTAACTCCTGCTGTGCCACTTCCCGCTGCCTTTTGCGATAGAAGGCCTTTGCCCTGTCCGTCAGCATATTCTTCCGCTCGAACCCTTCCTTGTGGGCAAACTTCTCCGCCCCCTCGCCCACCAGCAGATTGTTCACCGGCTCCTGGCTGAGACGCCTCGCGATGGACACCGGGTTGGCGTAATCCCTGACAGCCGCCACGGCGCCTACGGACAGCGTATCCCCGTCCATGTAAGCCGCGTCCAGCTCCACCTCCATCTCCTCATTGGGCAGGCCGCCGTAGCCCACGGACTTGTAGTACGGGAAATCCTCCACCTCCCGGATGGCCGCCTCTACGGCATCCCCGGCACTCCGGCCCTGCATAAGCATATCACAGCCCTTCTCAACCCCCTCCAGAGCCATTCTCCATGTCGCGATCATTCCCCACATAAAACATTCTCCTTTCCTCTAAAAGCAGACTTCCCGTCTCAGTTTCTCCAGATCCCCGCTCCCCTCCGCGAGGGCTTTTGCCACGCGGCACATATTTTTCAGGGAATCGTTAAGCCCCATGCCGCCCTTTTTCGGCGTCTTCACAATCATCACCTTGTCGCGGTAATCGGAAATCACGTCCTCGTTCTCCTGGGACATGGCCGCAAATGCCCGGCTGTCCCCGTTTCGGTTGATATCCGCCGCCACCTTGGCGCACATGGCCGCGTATTCCGCATAGTTAAAGGCAGGCCCGCAGATAACCACATCCGGCTTAAGCTTCTTCACCATGGCACACAATTTCCTGCTGACCTCCTCAGGGTTCTCCATGTACGTGCCGTTGCCGCAGCAGAGGCACGCCATCACATGGCCGTCAATCTCCTTCAAAAACGGCTGCATCATCACGGCAGGCCCCACGGCCTCCTTCTTGCCTGTGAGAGGAACCATCCTGTCGTCCTTCGTCCCAAGGCCGGACTGAATCTGATCAAAAATCATCACAATCTTCATAATTTACCCTCCCAATCTTTCTACAGGTCGTCAAAGGACAGATCGTCCAGGGAGATATCGTCGTCCTCCGCCTGCTCCACAACCTTCGTCTCGTCCGCCAGGTACTGCTTATCCATCATCTTGATGAAAGGCATGTAGACAAATACGCCCAGCACCAGCAGAAGCGCCTGGAGCACGGATCCCTGCCATCCGGTAGCCAGAAATCCCGACACGATAACCGGCATGGTCCAGGGGATCGCAACGCCCGTACACAGCGGAACCAGCCCGATGCTCATGCAGATGTAGGAAATGATAATGTTGATGGTCGGAACCAGCATAAACGGAATCAGCATCAGCGGATTCAGAAGAATCGGCAGACCGAAGATAATCGGCTCGTTGATGCCGAAAATACCCGGAACCAGCGCCAGCTTACCCAGCTCCTTCACCCGCTTGGAGCGGCAGAACAGCAGCATGGCAATCAGAAGGGACAGCGTGGATCCTGCGCCGCCGAAGGTGGCGAACAGATCCTGGAACTGCTGGCAGATAATGTTTGGCATGGCCTGCCCCGCCTGGAGAGCCGCCAGGTTCTCCGCCGACAATGTCTGCAGAATGGGATTGAACACCGCTCCCACCACCGAACCGCCGTTGACCCCGAAAAACCAGAAAAAGTGGAGGAAAATGTAGGCGATAACCATGGCCGGCAGCGTATTGCCAAGCTTTAACAGCGGTGTCTGCAGGATAACGAACACGAAGTTAAACGCATTCTCAAAGGGCGTCATGGCAAACACGAAGTTGATGACAAAAAATACCGTGAGGGACACGCCCGCCGGGATCAGTGCCGCGAAAGACTTCTCAACCGTAGGCGGAACGCCGTCGGGCATCTTGATGACCCAGCCCTTCTTATCCACCCAGGAGTAGATGTGCACCGCCGCAAAGGCGCATATGATTCCCACAAAAATCCCCTTGGAGCCCACCCAGCCCAGGGGGATTCCCGTCACCACCTGGTCGTTAAACACGATCTCATAGGGCATGATCAAAAACCAGCTTACCAGGGAGATGGCCGCTCCGAACAGCCGATCCACCTTCATCTGCTCCGCAAAGGAATATCCGATTCCGATCACGGCCAGGACCGCCATGATGGAAAACGTGGCATCCGTCGGTTTGGAGAAGTAGGAAGCCCAGTTTTCGCCGAAAAACCTGGCCCAAAACTCGGTCCACCCCGGGATGGGGAAGTTGGCGATCAGCAGGAAAAAGGAACCTACAATCAAAAGCGGCATGGACAGCAGAAATCCGTCGCGGATTGCGATAAGATACTTATTTCTTCCGATTCTTTCAGCCAGCGGCATGAAAAACTTCTCTAATTTATCTAACATAATATAGCCCCCCTAATCAAATTCCTCGCGCTCACTTTGCCGCGCTCTCACTTCTTCGCTTCCTTCATCATCTTCACGGCCGTCTTTAAGACCTTCTCCCCATCCATCATCCCGTAGGCTGTCTGGTCGATGACCGCGATGGGAATCCCGGTGGAGCCGTACTGCTTTACCACCTCCTGGAACCTGTGCTTCACCTGGGGCCCCAGAAGAATCACATCCGGGTGCCGCTCCTCAATGATCTGACCGATCTTTCCGTCGGAAAAAGCCTCCACCTCAATGGGAAGCCCGTGAGCCTGGGCCACACCCTGCATCTTGCTCGCCAGCATACTGGTGGACATCCCCGCGCTGCAAAATAAATATACTCTCTTCATCACCGTTCTCCTTTCCTTATTCCCGTCACGTTCCGCTCTGCCTCATAAGCTTCTTCTCCAGCGCGTCCATCTGCTCATAACTTGCGATCATCTCCTCCGCGATGATCTTGAACCCCTCCGCGCTCATCAGCTGATCCTCCGCATGGATGAGAATCAGGGAGCTTCCTGCCGGGTCGCCCTTGGCCTCCCTCTGCAGAAGCTCAAAGTGCGCCTCATGGCCCTTTAAAAACTCCTGCTGTCCGGCCTCCACACACGCCCTGGCGCCGTCAAAGTCCCTCTCTTTGGCTTTGTGAATGGCCTCAATGTAGCTGGAGCGGGCCGTCCCCACGTTGGAAATAATCTGGAAGCAAGTAATTTCTAATCCTTCCACATGTTTCCCTCCTTTCTCCGGTTGATTTTTTGATTCTGGGGTTATTATATATTTAAAAACCTTATTTGTGCAGTAAAGTCACTTCCTAGCTGTTAGGAAATATGGTTTTATGCATGATTACTATAGCATTCCCGGCTTTTCCCCTTTTATACCGTCATATCTCTCATGGTTCTGCAAAAACAAAAAGAACCCCGCGGCGCGGGATTCTCCTTTATGGGGCGGGCTGCCTTCCCAACTGACTTTCCGCCGCAGTGTGTCCTCATCTCTATTCCACAATCCGCTCCACAAATTCTTCGTAGGAGCACTCCTCCATCAGCCGCTCCAGCTGACGGGGGCTGCCGATGATGCTGGAGACCCAGTCAAAAAAGATCTTAATCATCCTCTGATCGCCTTCATTGATCGCGAACAGCATCACCAGGCGCACGTCAAAGGTCCCCCATTTCACCGGCTGGGCCAGCCTGGCCACCGCGATGGTAGACCGGCTGGCGTAGGCCTGAAAGGCATGGGGAACCGCCAGCGCGTTGACGAAGGACGTGGGGCTTAAACGCTCCCTCTCCAGGACCGAACTCCTGAATCCGGAGTCCACCACCCCCTCTTTCTCCAGCCTGTCGCACAGACAGCCGATAACCTCCCCGGGCGTCCTGCACAACAAGTTGGGGTAATAGTGCTCCCTGCGCATGAGACGGCCTATATGGGAGGCAAATTCCAGGCGGAACCGATTCTTATCCAGCTTGTTCAGCGCTTCCAGAATCCGGGCCTCCGACTCCGAATCCAGAAACACGCTGACAGGCACCGTCAGAATACTGAGGGCATGTTCGATGGGCGTGGTGGTCAGGATCAGATCCGGGGCGATCCGGTTCACCTCCGCCTCCTCAAAATAGTTGCTCCTCTTCACGATCTCCATCCGCTCCCTGAACATCTCAAGGATCCGCTTCTCACACATGTCAAAGAATGTCTGGTTGTAGGGCATGACCATCATGGCCCTGTATTTCCGCACCGAATTCAGCCTCTCGCTGGCAGCCCCCAGATGCAGGGCCAGAAAACCGCTCTCCATGTCCGCGATAGTGATTCCCAGCTCCTCCTCCAGAAACCCGGTAATACACACCCCCATCTCAAAGATCAGGGGATAATTCTGCTTGATCTCCTCCAGGAAGATATCCTCCAGCACCACCTGATTTCTGGCCCTTTCGATAAGACTGTGAATGTGCATCTTAAGTCCCGCCGCCAGATCCTCATCCTCCCGGTAGTCCATGCCGAACACGTCCATAAGCCGCACCAGGGAGCCCTCCACCAGACGCCTGGTGTTGAGCCACCGGTCTCCCAGCTTAATGTGGTCGCTGGCGTAATTGGACGCTCTCCGCCCCATGATCACCAGGGCAAACATCCCCACCTCCCCCTCCTTCACCTGAAGGTGGAGCCGCCTGGCTATCCTGTCAAAAAAGGTTTTCGCTATCTGATACTCGATGGTGTCTCTCAGTCCCGGTTCCGTATCATCCATCTGCACATAATGGCAGGCGCTGATCCGCTCGATGCTGGTTCCCGCATGGACAATGAGCATGGGGAACATGGACTGGTGGATGGAGTAGTCGTACTCTTCCAGCACCTGCACGAAGATATCCTTCACCTCGATGAGATCAAAATTCTTGTACAGATGGGCCAGCCTGTTCAGATTCAGGAAATTCTCCTGGACCTCGGCCACCAGAAGATCCCTGTAAAATTTCCGTTTCACATGCTCGTCCCCCTCCAGGGAGACGCACTCTAAGCTGCGCACCAGTTTTAGCCCCGTGTACGGTTCGATCATCCTTCTGATTCGCTTCAAGTCGTTCTGAAGGGAGTAATCGCTGACATAGATCTGGCTCTGCAGCTGAGTCAGGTTCAGCTCCCTGTTCTCAAACAGCAGGCGCTGTATCATGTAAATACACCGCGCTCCCGGCGTCTGGGGAATGTCGCTGGCCAAAGGGCCCTCCGGCCCCTGCTCTCTCTGCTCCTGACGCCTTATGGCCCGGTATCCCCTGCGCACGCTGGATTCGATCCCCAGTCCCCCGGACTGCCGGTTCACGGCCTCCACATCGGAGCGGATGGTTCTGTCCGTCACATTGAGAAGTTCCGCGAGCCTGCGGCTGGTCATCCAGTCCCGGCTCTTTGTCAGCAGCTCAAGGAGCCTTTCCTGCCTGTCGTTCAACATAGGTTACCTCCTACCCGTCACTTACGTCCTCTTTTCTTTGTCTGGAGCCTGCTGCCTGCTGCCCCGGACCCGGCACATTCTGTGCCTTCCTGACTTTATCATAACCGAAAACCTCCATGCCAAAAGACAAACCGGATTCCTAGCTCCTAGGAAAAAAGAGGCCCGGCCGGATTCGGCCGTCTTAATGACCTTCATGACGATGACCGTAACAAAAGGAGAACTTTCCTGTCTACAAAAGTTCCCCTGCCAGTGTTTTCAGCTCTTTAACCGTCTGCTCCTCCGAAACTCCCTCCACCTTAAACTCCAGAACGTCGCCGCATTTTGCCCTCAGCCTCATCAGTCCCATCAGCTGCCTCATGTCCGCCGCACAGTCCCTGCAGGCCACGCGGATCCTGCATTCACGTTCCATCGCAAACTGTGCCATATACGCCGCACTTCTGGCATGAAGTCCGTTGGGATCGGAAATCTTGTGTGTAAATGTAACCATATGTTCCTCCAGTCGTCCAATCGTTCTCCCGTAAGTACTTCGATTCCCGTGAGCAATGAGCCAAGTGCCTGCACGAGCATTCGGCGAATGCCGCGAGGGTTCCATACCCCGTTGCTTGCAGCGGGGTTGTCGGCTCACCGTTCAGATACGTGCCGGTTCCATTATATCAACAACCCACACCTAAATCAATCGGTTTCGTGTCGCCGGTCATGGAACACAATATCTTCACTGGCGTACTCAAAGGGCCATACAATCTTGTACTCCCCGTTCTGAATCTGGGCTATGGCCACGGACGCCCACGTGTTGTTATTGTAGTGCCACACCCCGTCCACCTGATGATCCTCGAACCTGATCCTGTCATAGGGCAGAATGATCCTGGGTCCCCCCGGGAAGGCTTCCCGGATATCCAGGGAAGCCAGCGCGTCCTTTACCGCCTCCCCGTCGTCGGTCCCGGCCTGCTCAAAGGCAGTCTTAAAGACCCACACCGCCGTGTAAGACTCCGCCGAATGGCCGTTCATGTCCACGCCGAAGACCTCCCTGAACCGCCGGTTTATGTCCTGGCCTTTGGCGAAATCCGGATTCCACTCCACCACGGAGGTGAGGCCTTCACACATGCCTTCCGCTGCCGGTATAAAGCTGGGGTCCGTGAACCCGTTGGCCTTGGCGATCAGTATGGGCGGCTCATAGCCCTGCTCCCTCATGGTCTTCATCAGCAGAACGGCGTCCGATATGTAGCTCTCCGCCAGGACCGCATCGGCATCAGCCTCCTTCAGCGCCTTAATCTCCGGCGTCAGATCCGCGGCTCCCTGGCTGTATCGGATCTCCTCCACAATCTCCATCCCGTACTCCGGGGCGTAGTGCCTTGCACACCGGATGGCCTCCTGCCCGATCATGCTGTTGTCCGCAAAAACCGCGATGGTTTCCACTTTCTTCCCAGTCTTCTCCTCCTGATCCCTCATGTACATAAACATCTTTTCCAGGTACAGAGAGTTCATTGGACACATGCGGAAAAAGTATTCGTACCCGTGGGTGGTGATACTGTCCACCGTGGAGATGGCCGTGATCATGGGAATCCGGTTCTCCTCACACACCTGGGACACCACCTCCGTCAGCGTGCTCTGATGGCAGCCCAGTACCGCGTGTACCTGCTCCTCTTCGATAAGCCTCTCCGCCACCTGCCGCGCCGCCTGGTTGTCTCCCCTGGTATCCCCCCGGACGATCTCAACCGGCCTCCCGCCGATGCCTCCCGCCCGGTTAATATCCTCGGCCGCAAAATCGATCCCCCTGAGTATGTTGGTCCCGATGGCCGCATTGTTGCCGCTGAGCGCATATATAACCCCGATGCGGACCGGCTCACCGGTCAGCCCGTAGTCCTGCCACTCCCCGCCTTCCCACAGCTCTGCATCCGAACCCCCATCTTGGTCCCGCCTCCCGTCCGGCCCTTCGTCCCTCATCTCCTGTACACCGCCGGCATCCTGAAACCCTGTCCTGTCCGCTCCCGTCTCTTTGCCGCCCGCTTTACAGCCAGCCGCCAGCAAAATCACCGCGGCCCAGCCCAACAGGCACTTCGCCGCCTTTCCTGTCTTCATAGCACGCCCTCCCAGACTTCCTGTACCACAATTCTATTTCCAATTCCCAAATTTTTCAACCCCTGTTTCGTATTTTACGGTTCACGGAACGCATATTGTGAAACAAGAAATCAGCCTGCCGCAGAACCATGCGGCAGGCTGCAATATCTCAGCAGTTTCGTTTCATTTACAGATGCAATGGCCGGTCTCCCGCCTTACTGCAGCGGAGCCGGATACACAATCTTGGTGTCAGAGAATGCAAACGGCCAAACGGTCTTCCACTGGCCGTCCTGAATCTGAGCAATCGCCACGGATGCAGAGGTGTTGTCCCTGTAGTGAGCCTCGCCCGCCAGGTCGTAATTCTCGAACTTGATCTGGTCATAGGGAAGGACGATCTTGCGTCCGCCCGGGAACTGGCCCTGGATGTCGATGTTTGCCAGAGCGTCCTTCACGGCTGCGCCGTCGGTGCTGCCCGCCTGCTCGATGGCAGTCTTGAACAGCCACACTACGGTGTAGGACTCTGCGGAGTGTCCGTTCATGTCAACGCCGAATTCCTTCTTAAACTCCTCGTTGATCTCAACACCGTTGGTCAGATCCGGGTTAAACTCCACCACGGAAGCCACGCCGTTGGCAATGCTTCCCAGGTTGGTGATGAAGGAGGGATCCGTAAAGCCGTTGGCCTTGGCAACGATCATCTTGGGGCTGTAGTTCTGCTCTTTCAGAGTCTGAATAAACAGAGTGGCATCGCCGATGTAGGAGTCGCACAGAACCGCATCGGGGTTGGCCTGCTTCAGCGCCAGAACCTGGGCGCTTAAATCGGTTGCGTTGCTGGTGTAGTCCACAGTGGCTACCAGCTCGATGCCGTACTGATCCTTAAACAGCTCCACGCAGCGGATCAGCTCCTGACCGATGGCAGCCCTGTCGGTAAAGATGGCCACGGTCCTTATCTCCTCTCCGGTCTGCTCTGCGGAGTCTCTTAAGTACATCAGCATATCCTCCACATACACGGAGTTTAAGGGGCAGAGACGGAAGAAATAGTCCATGTCCTTGTGCTCCTCGTTGGACAGTCTGTCCAGAGTGGAGATAGCCGTGATCATGGGAACCTGGTACTGCTGGCACACCTGGGCAACAACCTCGGTAACAACGGACATATGACATCCCATCATAACATCCACATGCTCCTGGGTGATCAGACGCTCGGCCTCGGATCTTCCTGTAGCCGCATCGCCTGCGTGATCGCCCCGCACAACCTCCAGCGGACGGCCGTCAACTCCGCCTGCCGCGTTGATCTCGGCTACCGCGAAGTCAATACCTCTTAAGATGTTGGCGCCGATGGCCGCGGAACCGCCGGACATGGCGTAGATGGTCCCGATCTTTATAGGATCGCCGGTCAGTTCGGCCCCCGGAGCCTCAGCCGCGGCTGCCGTCGTCTCCCCGGAGTCTCCTGCTGCCGCCGTCGTATCTGCCGCCGCAGCGGTGGTTGCAGCCGCAGGCGCCGCCGTCGTATCTGCCGTGCTGCCGGATGACGAACATCCCGCAAGTGCGGACATTGCCACAGCCGCCGCACAGAGAATAGAAGTAAGTTTTCTGAATTTCATAATGTTCCTCCTTTTTAAGTACTTCCGCACCAGTCGGAAGCCTCCCTGTTTTAGTCATGCATCTATTTTACACCGAACTGCCGACGATGTAAAAATCCTTTTGATCTATATTCCCAGATACGCTTTTTTCACATGTTCATTGGCGTTGAGCTGATCGGAGGTGCCCTCCAAAACCATATGCCCGTTCTCGATCACATACCCCCGGTCCGCCGCCGCCAGCGCCTTGGTGATGTCCTGCTCCACCAAAAGCACGGATATGCCGTCGTTCTTAGCCAGGGTAGACGCCACCTTTAAAATATCGTCCACAATATTGGGAGCCAGTCCCAGAGACGGTTCGTCCAGAATCAGAAGTTTTGGATCGCCGATCAGCGCCCTGGCCACGGCCACCATCTGCTGCTCCCCGCCGGAGAGCGTGCCCGCAGCCTGCTTGGCCCGCTCTTCCAGCTTGGGAAACCAGGTATAGGCTTTCTTCAGATTCTCGCCGAAACGGGCCTTCGTCTCCCTGTTGAACGCCCCCATCTGCAGATTCTCCAGAACCGTCATGTCCGTAAACAGCTGCCGCCCCTCCGGAACCTGCACAATGCCGCTGTTAAGGATCGTGCGGGAGTTCTTTTTCGTCAGCTCCTCCCCGTTAAACACCACGGAGCCGGAAGCAGGCTTTAACATGCCGGTCACCGCCCGAACCATGGTGGTCTTGCCCGCGCCGTTGGAGCCCAAGATGGCCACGATCTCCCCGTCATTCAGTGTAAAACCGATATCCCACAGGATATTGACGGAGCCGTACCCTGCATTCAATCCTTCGACTTTAAGCATGTGTATCCTCCTTCTTCGTTCCCAGATATACCTCCATCACGTAGGGGTCGTTCATGACCTGCTCCGGCGTTCCGTCGGCGATCTTCTCCCCATGGTGAAGCACGATAACCTCCTCGCACAGGCTGACCACAGCCTTCATAATGTGCTCGATCAGAAGGATGGTCACACCGGACTCGTTGATCCTGCGGATCAGCCTGATGGCTTCCTCCGTCTCCGCCGGATTCAGACCCGCCATGTTCTCGTCCAGAAACAGCATGGAAGGTTTCGTCGCCAGGGCCCTGGCCATCTCCAGCCGCTTCTGGTCAGGGGTACCCATATCCTTTGAAAGGACGTGGCGTTTCTCATAGAGGCCGGTGAAATGCAGAACCTCCATGGCCCTCTCCCTGGCCTCCCTTGCGCTCTTTGCGCCGGCGTGGCCGAAGTAGGAGGACGCAACCACATTATCCAGGACGCTTAAGTTCTTCAGCGGCTTCATGATCTGAAAAGTGCGGGCGATCTTCATGTTGGTATACTCATAGGCCTTCTTGTCCGTGATATCCTGCCCTCTGTAGAAAATCCTGCCCTCCGTGGGGGGATAGTAGCCGCAGATCATGTTGAACGTGGTGGACTTGCCTGCGCCGTTGGGCCCGATCATGCCGGTGATGCCGCCCTCCCTGACGGTAAAGGACACATCCTTGACGGCGGTCAGACCTTTAAAACGCTTGGTAATGCTTTTCACCTCAATAATCGGAGATTCCGCCATGTCTTACGCCTCCCTTCCCTGATGCTCCGCCGTCTGGACTTCCTCCAGGACCTCCAGAGACGGCTTCTTCAGTATCTTCTCATCCACGAATCGCTTTGTCCTGCTGTTCATGTACCACCCCAGAATCCCCGTGGGGCGGAACCGGATCACCACCAGAAGCACCACCGCGTACATAAGCATGTTGATGCCCGGCAGAACGGCGCTGAAGTTGGCTCTCAGATATTCGGAGAGAGGAATCATGATCAGTCCTCCCACCAGAGGCCCCTCCACGTAGGCGGCTCCGCCTACCACCGCTGGCAGCACCGACTCCGTGGACTTGGCCTGTATCATCAGCTCCGGGTCGATGTAGCGGATGTAGCTGGCGTAGAAAAATCCCACCAGCCCGGCCACCATGGCGGACACCACCACGGCCATGATCTTGTACCGGGTGGGATTGATGCCGATGGCCGCGGCCGCATCCTCATCCTCCCGGATGGTCTTTAAGGCAAACCCCATCTTGGAGTGGTCGATCTTCTTCATAATCAGGTACACGCCGATGACCATCACAAGCCCCACATAGTAGTAGGGAACCTTGCTGGTAAACCTGAAATCCATCCAGGAATCGCTGCCGAAGGGCAGTCCCACGCCGCTGGCCCTGCCAAAGAACTCGGAGTTGATGATCACCTGGCGGATGGATTCCCCAAAGGCGATGGAAACCAGCGTAAAGTAGGGGCCCCGCAGAATAAAGCAGGGATAAAAGACGATGCCGGCCACAAGTCCCACCACTGCCATTCCGAAGATGGCGGCCAGCCAGGGGTTAGCCCCGGTCTTCACAACCAACAGACAGCAGGCATAGGCTCCCAGTCCCATGTAGGCCGCGTGCCCCAGGGAGTTCTGTCCCGTCATGCCTCCCAGAAGATTCCAGGCCATGGACAGGGTGGACATGTAGAACACCAGGACAAATATGTTTAAAATATAAGGTGACTTTACCACGGTGGGAATCAGGATGAACACCAGCAGAATCAGTCCCACCAGGACAGCCACATTCCGATGGTATATGCGTACCGCTTTTTTGCTGTCCATATTATTTCCTCCTCGCTATCATGGTCTGACGGACTACCAGTATCACAATAAATGTCATGAATACGATCAGGTCGCTGTAGGAAGGACTGATAAACAGGGCACTCATGGTCTCGAGAAGTCCCAGGAAGATACCTGCCAGAAAGGCCCCGGGAATGGACCCCAATCCTCCCACCACCACCACGATCAGCGCCCGGAATCCGAAGCTGGCTCCCGCGGTGGGAAATATGGTATAAAACTGTGTCAGAAGCGCTCCGGCGGTCCCCGCCAGGGCAACCCCCAGCCCGTAAGTCAGTATGTAGATTTTCTGTACGTCAATGCCCACCACTTCCGCGCCCACAGGGTTCTGGGACACGGCCCGGATCTGCTTTCCGATGGTGGTGTACTTTAAAAACGCGAACAGGGCGACGGTCACCACGATCAGCACGCCGAAGCTGATCAGCCTGGGAAGCGCCATGGTCACCGGCCCCAGCTGAATGTACGTCTGGGAGTAGGCCGTGCGGATGGAGCGGTACTCCGACCCGAAGATAACCAGCGCGCCGTTGGACAGAAGAAGCCCCAGCCCTACGGTCAGAAACAGGAGATTGGTAAAGCTCTTTGTCCCCAGGGACGGGGTGATCAGCGTGTGCTGGATCACGGCCCCCAGACAGAACATGATCAGCGCCACAATGGGCACCGACACATAGGGGTCTATCCCCAGATAGGTATAGAGAATAAATGTCAGGTACATACCCAGCATCAGCATCTCTCCGTGGCAGAAGTTTACGATCTTCATGACGCCGAAGATAATGTTTTGGCCCATGCCCATAAGGGAGTAGAATCCCCCCATCAAAAGTCCGTTGACACAAGCCTGCAAAAACATGCTCATGAGAATGATCCTCCTCTCTTAACTGCTGTTTCACAAATTCACTGCCTTTGCTTTGTATCAATATACCACAAAAAAAATAGCACAAACTTGCAAAATTCTGCACATTTCCACCATATCTATCCGACACGGAAAAATATACAGCATTATTTTGCGTTAAATCTGTGCTATTCCCTCCGGTACAGCCCTTCCTCCGCCTTCTGCCCGAAATCCCGTCTGTCAGCAGCCCGCGTCCTGTATCCCGTCTCTGAACTCCGTGGGAGTAATCCCCGTCCACTTTTTGAAGATGCGGCTGAAATAGTTGGGGTTGGCGTAGCCTGAGTCCACGCACACCTGCTTGATGCTCAGCTCCCGGTTCAAAAGCAGTTCCTTGGCCATGTCGATGCGCAGCCCTGTCAGGTACTCCGTAAAATTCATCCCGGCCTCCTCCTTAAACAGCTTGCTGAAATAGTAGGGGCTGATCCCCGCCTTTTGGGCCACCTCCTCCAGGGCCAGATCCCTGCGGAAATTCTGGCGTATGTACTCCTGCGCCCTGGTGATAACGCCGTCCGGTTTCTGGTTCTGTATCACCGCCTCCCGGGCCAGCTCCTCCATGGCCGCCACGAATCTCCGGCGCAGTTCCTCCCTGTCCGCGGCCGCAAACAGCTCCCCTGCCGCCTTCGATCGGTTGCCTCCCTCGCCCCCCTGCTCCGCCACCTGCCGTCTGGCCACCAGAGCCAGCTCCGCCAGCTGAAGCCTGGCCTCCTCAAAGGTGCAGCTCTCATTTTTCAATATCCACCCGGCAAACACAGCCGCTTCCTGGCGGGCGTCGTGCTCCATGCCTCCCAGAACCGCCTTTAGGACCACCTGCTCCATGACCTGCCTCTGCTTTTCCACCGTGTCCTTCACGATCAAGTCGTCGATGTGAGTCACCTTCCGCTTGCCGTGGCGCAGCGCGTTCAAGGCCTCCTGGTAGGAGTCGAACGCAGACTCCCACGGCCTGACCGACCCGATGCCCGCCTTAAAATCGATTCCCACCGTATTTTTCAGGGACGACACCAGGTTCCTGGCCTTCTCAATCATGCGAAGCCGGGATGCGTACTCCATCTTCCCGCTCTCAAAGGGGATCACGCAGACGATCTTATTGCCCATAATATTGCTGACGCTGGCCTTAAAATACACCTTGATCAGTTCCGACATCTTGTCATAGTATCTGTGTGCCCGGATGCCGGAGCCCACAGGATTGCCCATGGCGCCCTCCCTGCCGCTCTCCCCCCACTCCAGAACCATGATGCTCCCGTAGTCCTCCTTCAGATCCAGCAGATCCCGGTACTGCTTTCCGCTGTCAACATACTCGTTCTGCATCAGAAGGCTTACCACAAACCCGTTCTCGATGATGGGGATCACGGCCTCCATCTTCTCCTTGGCCACGAGGGCATCCCTGCGCTTCTGCCTATCGCAGTCGATATCGTGCATAATGGCTGTCAGCCGCTTAGCGATCACCTCCCGGCTCACCGGCTTCATTAGATAATCGGCTGCGCCCAGACGCAGCGCCTCCTTGGCGTACTCAAAATTGTCGTAGGCCGTGAGAATCAGTATCTTCACTCTGGGGTTTATCACCCGGATCTCCTCCATGGCTTTCAGTCCGCTGATGCCGGGCATCTGGATATCCAGAAATGCGATGTCCGGCTGAAAGCTTTCCGCCAGCTCAATGGCCTGCCTTCCGTTTCTGGCCACCGTGGTCTCACACTCGTCCCCAAAGTTTTTTTCTATAATAAATTGGAGGGCATCCGTAACGATCCCCTCATCATCTGCCAGAAGAATCCTGTACATATTCCTGACCTCTCCTCAGTATTGGTACCTGTATGGTAACCAGAGTTCCCTTTCCTTCGCCGCCGCTGTCTACGGTCATCACGTCGTCCCTTCCGAAATACAGGCGCAGCCGTTCCCGGACATTGAACAGCCCCACTCCGTTTCCCGAATTCTCTCCGCTCTCCGTTTTTTTGGATTCTCCGTTTCTCAGCTGCCTAAGCGCTTCCCCACGGATCCCCACACCGTTGTCCCTGATGCGGATCACCGCTTCATGGTCCCTCTGGCTCACCAGAAACCATATGCGTTTCTCCCACTCAACGCCTGCCAGCCCGTGGTGCAGGGCATTCTCTATCACCGGCTGCAGCACCATGCCGGGAAACAGCATGTCGGACAGCCTGGGGTCTATCTCCTTCTCCAGGTGGATCTCATTGGAGTAGCGCACATTCATAATATACATGTAGCTGTCGATCAGCTGGATCTCCTCCTGCAAAGTGGACTCCTCCCCGTTCTTCTTCAGCCTGTACCGGAAAAAGGATGCCACATTCTCCATAAACGCGTAGGTCCTATCCGCATCCTCCATCATGGCCAGCTGCTGTCCCGCATTCAGGGTGTTGAACAGAAAGTGAGGATTAATCTGGGCCTGATAGTATTTCAGCTGGGCGTCTTTTAAAAGGCTCTCCATGGCCAGCTCCCGTTCCTTCATGGCGATCTCCAGCTCCATGCTCTCTCTGGTCCTTTTGATGTAATCGTTGATGCTCACGATCATCTGGTTAAAGGCCATCGTCACGGTGCCCACCTCATCCCCGTCCCCCGGATCATCCAGGGCGATGCCGAAATTGCCCCGCCCCACCTCCTTGGCCTTCTCGGCCAGCTTTTCCAGGGGCCGGGTGAAGCCTCCGATGATAACATACAGAAGCACCATAAGGCAGCATGTGACGCTTATGAGAACCGCGCTCATAAAAACCTCCAGATACTGCAGATATCGGTACAGGACGTCGTAATTCTCCGAATTGGCCCTGAACCGCAGGCTGTCCAGCCCTCTTATGTAGGCCAGAAGATAGGTGTACACCGCCTGAGTCTCCTCAAAGATGTCCTTGTAGGAGGCCACATTGTGGTTCTGCTTGGCCTCCACGGCACTGTCCGCCAGCTCCAGGTAGGAGACCGCCAGTCTGCGGATATTCCGCTCCATGCGCCTGGCCGGGTGGTCGGTAACCGTGTCCTCAATCTCTCTTATCATGGCCGCGAACCGTTGCCGGTTGTCCGTAAACGTCTCCAACGCGTCCTGACTCTGGATGTTTAAGTACTGATACACGTCGCTCTCGATCTCCGTCAGAAGCTGCTCCAGCTCCCCCAGACGGATGTTGGTGGCGTACACCTGATCCATAGTCTCCACCGTCGTGTTGATCCTGCTAAAGAGAAGCAGGTTTATTCCCAGGGAAACGGCCATGGTGATTATCACCGGCAGAATCAGCTTGGTCCGCAGGGAGCGGTTAAAGGGGCTACTCCTCCTGCTCATTCCTACTCTCCTCCCTGTACCTGGCCGCCGATATCCTGTCCACCAGCATGGTGTCCACCTCCGTGTAGTAGCTGACCATGTGGTATCTTTTGTAGGTCATAAGGGCCTCCACGCTCATGCGCCCCATGGCCTCGGGGTCGACGGTGATGGTGGAGTCGATATATCCCTGCTCAATCCCGTTTAGGATATCATCGGAGATATAGCTGCCGATGACCCGGATCCGCTCCGACAGCCCCCTGTCCCTGAGAAGCTGGCAGGTAGACTGGGTAATAACCTGATCCAAGCAGATAATCATATCCGGCTGGCTTATATTCCCCTCCGCAATGTCGTGGATCATGTCCTCCGCGTTGTTGAGCCCCTTGTCGTCCCATATGATCTGAAAATCAAACTCTATCCCGTCCAGACGCACCGTATTGCCCAGCCCCTGGCGGAACCAGTCCCTGCTGGTCTGGTTAAAACTGCTTCCCGGAAAGAGAACCGTCACCAGCCGGGTATTTTCATCGGCGATTTTCAGCACCTGCCTGCCGTACTCCTGCCCCAGAAAATAGTCGTTGATTCCCACGAACCCCTGGCGCTTTGAGTCGGGGACATCCTTCTGCATGGTAATCACGGGGATCTGGTGACTGCAGGCCTTGTCGATCATCCTGCGGATCCCCTCCCCGTCGGAGGGTTTTATGAGGATCCCGTCCACATCCTCGTAGATGGCAATGTTGATGGCATCCTCCATGGAAAAATCGTCCGCCAGGCCGTCCCCCACCTGCTCCACATAGGCCCCGTACCGGGCGCCCTCCCTCACGGCCCCGTCATAAACGTCGTCCCAGAAGGAGGTGTCCGTGTCATCCGATATGATAGCGATATGGAACCGGTAGGAGCCGTAGTCCGTCTCTTTCGGCGCGCTTACTTTCAGCAGCAGGAAATAACTGGCAGCGGTGGCCCCGGCCATCACCGCCCCCAAAATCCCTGCCGGAATCCACAGCCTTTTGGAAATCCCCCGGGCTCTGCCGGTATTCTCAGTTCCCATATACTGTCCAGCCTCCTGCCTGGTGTCCGTGCATCAGCGCTTCTCTTCCCCTATATATACGGTATCTCCCTGAACCAGGGCCTGGCGGAACATGGCAGGCACGCCGTTGACCGTCAGTTTCACGACACCCTTGGGGTGCTCTAAGTCAATGCCAGAATACTGTATCAGGTCCATGAGATAGTACGGCCTGTCATCCTCCCTTCTCGGCAGCTCAAGAGGAGCGCCGTTGAGCTGAAATGTGACGGTGCGGTTTATCTGAAGGTCTCTGTCCTCCCTGGCCGGTACGGATTCCTCAGCCGATGCCGCCGGCTCCCCGGCCGCCGCCTCATGAACCGGCTCCTGCTGAACCGCCTCCCCGTGAACCGACTCTTCCTGTACCGCATTTTCGTAAATCGTCTCTTCCTGTACCGCATCTTCCCGGACCGGCTCCTGCTCGTGAACCGGTTCTTCCTGTACCGCATCCCTGTGAGCATTCGCCTCTTCACCGGCCACAGGCATCACCCGGGCCCCCAGACGGCTCAGCCTGTCCATGGCGGTTTGGGGTCTCTGGCTGTCCGTCCGGACCGCCTCCCTCTTCGCCGCATCTGCCGCCTCCGTTCCCACGCTTCTTCCGCCCCCGGCTTCCGTCCCGGCATCTTCGCCTTCCGAATTCACAGCCCCGGCCGCCTTTTCCTGCGCCCTATCCGCTCCGCCGGCTTCGCCAGCCAAAGCTCCGGCCTGGGGCTCTTCCCCATTGTTCTTCCGGCTCTCCGGCTCCGTTGCTTCGCTGCTCTCTCTTTCACCGGATTCCGCCTGGACTTTTCGGCTTTCCGCAAGCCCTTCCCTGTCCCTTTCCTTCTCCGGTTTTGCTTCGGATTCGGACAGTCCGGCCGGCTCTTTTGTCTCCTCTGTCTCTTCGGCTTCCGTCTCCGCCGCCCTCACAGGCAGCACCATGTGGATCACGTCCCCGCTTTTAAGCGGTGTCTTAAGAGGCACATGAATCCCGTTAAGTGTCACGTCCACACAGTCCTTTGTCCCCTCTATATCTCCCAGACAGGCCTTAGCCGCATCTCCCTGGAGAGCCGGCACGAAATCTATGGTGTCGCCTGCGTGGATAATGTCCGAAAGCTTTCCCTCCTTCTGGTTAATCAGCAGAGAGGCCGGCTCCGACGACGTGCCGTAGAACACCTTCCGCGCCCCGTTGACCGTGACGGTCAGGTTCTGGCCCGCTCTTCCCAGAAGATCCCGGAAATTATACCCGTTCATCATCAGAAGATTCAGGGCCGTAAAGCTCCCGCTCCGAAACAGCTTGGCCGGCCGGCCGTTTAAAATAACCCGAAAGCTGTCATTGATCATGTTCAGTCCCGACGACACGGCGATGCCCAGGGGGGTGGCGTACTCAGGGTTGTTTAAGTCATATGCGTCGGAAAACGCATTGGCGTTAAAGTAATTTCCCGCGATGGCCACCCGGTTGGGCTCCATGCCAAGGGCGATGGTAAGCCCCTCCTTCAGCCCGGCCAGTTTGCTGCCTCCTCCTGCCAGAAACAGCGCCGACGGCGCGGTCCCGTTGATCTCCAGCACCTTGTCCGCAATCTCCCTGCACAGAAACCCGGAGGTTCCCTGGATACACTGGAATATGTCGTCCCTGGATATTCTGTGCTCCATACCCAGAATATCCTTAAAGGCGATCTCCTCTTCCACATCCAGGCGGGCTTTCACATCCTCTGCCGTGGAGAAGTCCACCAGATACTCTTTCATGATGGTCTCCGTGATCTCGTCCCCTGCCACGGTGGCCATGGTGTAGCCTGTGATGCTTCCCCCGGTACACGCCGCAATATCCGACGTCCCGGCCCCGATGTCCACCAGCACCAGATTCAGAAGGCGGATGTTCTCCGGGATGGCCGCGTTAATAGCCGCAATAGGCTCCAGGGTCAGGCTGGCCACCTCCAGCCCTATTTTGTTCATGGTGGTGTAAAGGCTCTCCACCACCTCGCTGGGCAGGAATGTGGCAATCAGATCCACCTTCACATGACGGCCTCTGTGATCCTTAAGATTGGATATCATGTACTCGTCCAGATAGTACTGGCACACCGTGTACCCGACCAGGTAAAAGCGGCGGTCATCCTCTGCCGCCTCGTTTTCGGCGTCAAAGATTTCCTCCGCCCTGGTGATGGCTCCCGCCTCCAGGCGGCTGACGATCTCGTCGTCTATCAGCCGAGTTCCCGCCAGCTCCATCTCAAAATCCGCCCGCTTCGTCCGGAGGGCGCGCCCCGCCGCTGCCACGCACACCCGACTCAGCTTAAACCCTGACCGCTCCTCCAGACGCTTCTTCACCTTTCCTGCCAGTATGGACACCTTCTCGATATTCTCGATCTGGCCGTCTATCATGGCACGCTCCGTGTGGTCCTCCTTCTCCACGGCAACGATCCGGATCTTCTCCTCCTCCACGACGCCCACCATCCCGATGATGCTCCTGGTTCCGATGTCCATGGCAAACACAACCTCACTGGTCTGTTCCCTGGTTTTCACCTGCTGAGGCTGAGGTTTCGTCCTGGTCTGCGCCTTGGCCTGCTCCTGCGTCTTAGTCTGCTCCTGTCCCTGTGTCTTTCTGGCTTGTACTCTGGCCATGATTACCTCCTGGATTAAATGTACATAGTTGTGTGAAGTGCTACGTCTCCGGTTTGGAGCTCCGGGAAAAATGCATGTAATCCCTGTGTCCCTCCCAGTTCCCTCCCCAGGTAAACCCGGCCTGGGTAAAAAGCCTGCAGCACAAATCATTTTCATCTATTTTATAGGGGAAATCCATGCTCCTGTCCATATAGGCAGCGCCGTTGGACGGAGCGCACACTGCCTCCCCCTGAGCATTCCATGTAATATAAGGGTTGTACAGAGGATTGATGTCCACAGCCACGCCCAGCCCGTGAAGGGACAGCGCGCCGGAACCCGCCACCGTGCGGTAGTTAAAGCAGGACGTATTGTTGTCCTGGCTGGAGAGATCGTCGTCTCCCCCGTAATCGTCGATGAGCACCACCTTCTCGATGGGATACTCCGCCTCGTACAGCTCCCTGAAAATATAGAGCAAATCCCGGCTGACGGACCGGCTGCACACCAGCTCACCCACCCGGATATTGCCTGAAAAATCATAGTGGAGAATCCGAAGATACCGAAGATCCTCCCTGGGTACGGTACAATCCTCCTTGTAGGAGTTTCCGTACATCCGCGAAAAGACCTGGTCGCTGATGGCCGAACACGTAAAAAAGCCGTCCACGCCCGTCTCCTCCGCTTCCTCCTTGTTTAGTATCTCCCCCGGATACACCTGTGCGGGATCCGGCAGGGCCCGGCCGCCGGCATCCTCCGTCGCCCCATGGTCATATTCCTTCCAATCCCCGTCATTCCCCTGTTCTTCCCGGTTAAGGGTTCCGGCCGTCCCGCCCCTCCCCATGTCCGGTCCTCCTATTCCGCCGTCTGCCGTATCCGGCTCAACGCCGCCGCTGCCTTCCTCCTCCCGGTCCTTTCCGGGTTCATTTACAATCTCAATGACAACGCCGCCGGCATCCATGCTCTTGCCCGGGCCGAAAGCCGGAGGGATCTCCTCCCTCCCCATTCCCCCGCAGCCTATAAGGGCGGCAAGCACCGCCAGCGCCCCGGCCCAAACATATCCGGTCACAACTCTCCGGCCTCTACACATATCCTTCCTTCAGCCTCTTTCGGTCAATCTTTCCGTTTGGGTTTCTTGGCATCTCTTCCAGATAAATATATCGATTTGGCATCATGTATTTGGGAAGCTTCCGGGACAATCGCCTGGAAAGCTCTTTCTTCTCCGTCTCCTGTCCCGTGTACAGAAACAGAATCATCTGCCTGGACGGGTCGTAGACGCAGGCGCAGTCCCTGACCTGGGGAATGCTTCCCGCTGCCGCTTCAATCTCCCCCAGCTCAATCCTGTACCCCAGACGCTTGATCTGGCAGTCCATTCTCTCGTGGTAGACAAGCTCACCCCGGTCATTATAGCTGACCATGTCCCCGGTGCGGTAGATAATCTCCGGGTAACTGCTGTTCAGGGGATTCTGCACGAACCGTTCCCCCGTCCGCACGGGGTCGTTGTAGTACCCCAGAGCCAGGGTGCATCCCCGGACGCACAGCTCACCCTCACCGCCGCTTCCCGGCAGAACCAGATTGTCCTCCCGATCCAGCACCAGAATATCCACATTGTTGCAGGGCCGGCCTATGGGGAGGGTCTCATGGTCGCCAAACTCCCGGTCCACATTAAAATACGTGCACACATACGTCTCCGTAGGCCCGTACATATTGCAGTAAACCGCATCCGGGACGAACCTGCGCCAGTAATTTAACTGCTTTAAGGGCATCACCTCGCCGGCAAAGAAAATGTACTTCAGATACCTTGGCACCTCCGCCTCCAGAGCTCTTAAATTGGCTGCCGTGGACAGGGCAAAGGGAACCCAGAAGATCCCCGTGACTTTCTCCTGGTTGAGAAATGCCATGAGGTTGGCCGGGAACGTAAAGTGCTCCTGGGGGATGATCACCGTGCTGCACCCGAACTTCAGCGGACAGTACACGTCATGGTCCGACACGTCGAAGTACAGAGGAACCTGATTCCCCATAACGTCTTCCGGCCCGAAACCGTACTCCTCCTTTAGCCCCGTAGACCTGCCAGCCGTTGCTCAATTCCAGCTCCCCGAAGGACAGCATCCCCAGGGGGGACAGCTCCGACCGGCCCGGCGGATACCAGTACATGC
>JAAWHK010000110.1 GCA_022795805.1 Hungatella sp.
CCAGGAATTAAAAGACTGTGCAGATATTGTCTGCGAGAGCGTTGAGGAAGATGGGGTTTATTTTGAATTTAAGAGAATGAATCTGATATAGGAGGGGCTACGGTGAGATTCCATGCAGAATCTGTTCTAAAAGAATATAAAGACCGTTTTCTGAAGCATTAAGATGAATGGAACGGGTTTTATAAAGACGATGGAATCTCCGGCTATTTCATGCCCCGCTGCCTGAATCCCCTGCCCCTGTCGGCAGAAGGCGCAGGGGATTCAGGACAGATACCTTTATGACTACACTTTCGCCAATGATAACGGTCAGAATCCCGTCATGGAGCAGATGTTCACCGTCATTGACAGCCGGTATCGGAACAAGAAGCCGCTGATTGTCACGACAAACCGGGCGACCAAAGCGCCGGCGAAGGAGATTGTGAGGAAGGGATAACATAAACGGATTGCATGAAAAGGAGAATTTATGAGCAGCGAGAAAATCACAGAGGACATTACCGCCACAGCACCGGCTAAGGACGCTCCCGCACTGGTGAAGAAGATTGGCCGGACTACCTACATTGTGAGGGTTTGTTTCAGCAAGACTAGCAAGGATATAAAGATAATATTTCTTGAAGCGGTCTTTTTTGAAAGGGATATGTATCCAACATAGAAAATAACTTGTTATTAATCTGCAAAAATAGATTTGAACGTAGGTATTTTTCTAAACTGGCAATTGGGAGATAATCTATTTTTATGCCTGAAAAATATTTGTGTTTTGACAAAAAATCTGGCACTTGATCTCTTATATCTTGATCTAAAACTACGGCTAATCTTGTTCCCTTTTGAAGAAGATTTGACGTTGTGACATCATATGCCATTGAAATAGTATTTGTCCAACCTCCTGTAGGTAATCTTATATTTTGAGTACTATTCTTAGATAGTAAAATATTTATATTCATCGAGACGGCGGAATTACCATTGAATTCAATTTCGCAGATCAGCACCGCAGGATCGCAGAGAGGATTGAAAAAGACCAAAGTGAACTGAAAGTGGTTGGATTTCCGTCTGCAAAAGCCGGGAAAATCTTGTAGCGGCAATAGAAATAAATGGTATAATAAAAGTAAATTTTTGGATGGAAAGGAGCGCGGCAATGGCAAAAAAAGCGTCAGATCATGTGAAATATTATAACAATCCGGACGGGCCCGTCATAGGAACGGTTTCGCGGAATATCATTGAGCGGGACGGGCTGTATTTTAAAGATTTGGACGGATCGGGGGAGTATCAGCCCTTTGACGACTGGAGGCTTCCGGCAAAAGAAAGGGCAAAAGCCTATGTAAAGGTGTTAAGTACAGATGAAAAGATTGCCCAGCTTTTTATCTCGGACTGGAGGATGGGCAAATATCCCTGCGGCGTGGAGGGACATCAGGTGGTTTTTGACGAGTCCGGTATTCTGGATGACGCCTGGGTCCATGGAAAAAATATATTCGGAGAACAGCATCTGCCGGGAACTACAGAACTGATTAAAGACTGGTTTGCCCGTCACCTGATTTTAAGGGCCAACCCCACTCCCGATGATCTGGCGGACTGGATTAATCAGCTTCATGCCGTGGCGGAAGAATGCCCTCATTTTGTGCCGGTCCAGGTAGTCTCCAATTCCCGCAATGAGAACGGGGAGACGGTGTTCGGCATGAACGATGCCGCCGGTGTATTCGCCTCATGGCCTGGCACGCTGGGGATCGCGGCTGCGGTGAGGGGCTGCGGCATTGGGCTGGTGGATGACTTTGCCGATTGTATCCGCCGTGAGTGGGACGCGGCAGGCTTAAAAAAGGGGTATATGTATATGGCGGATATCATATCCGATCCCCGGTGGCAGAGAAGCTATGGAACTTTTGGGGAAGATCCGAAGCTGGTTTGCGAGATCTTTTCCCATCTGATCCCCGGCATCCAGGGAAGCAGTCACGGAGTAACGGCAGACGGGGTGGCTGTGACGGTAAAGCATTTCCCCGGCGGAGGCGCCAGAGAAAACGGTTTTGACCCTCACTATGAGATGGGGCAATGGAATGTGTACCGGACCGAAGGCTCCCTTTCAAAATACCACCTTCCGGGATTTCAGACGGCAGCAGACTGTGGGGCTTCCTCCATCATGCCCTATTACGCAAAGCCGTCGAAAGAGAAAAGCGCTCCCCAGACAGATAAAGACGGCAATGCCATGGAATTGGAGCCCTGGGGCTTTGCCTACAATAAACCGTTTATTGACGGACTTCTGCGCCGGCAGATGGGGTTTGAGGGGTATATCAATTCGGATACGGGCATCGTACACAATATGGCCTGGGGCGTGGAGATGCTGGATGGGCCGGAACGGGTGGGATTTGCGGTAAATCAGGCAGGGGTGGATCTGATCAGCGGCCTCTTCGATCATCAATACGGCCGGGAAGCTTATGACCGGGGACGCAACGGCTATTACGACACTCATGCCGTACCGGAAGGGTTTAAGAAAGAAGAGCTTGTATTGACAGAGGAAGCTTTGGACCGGGCGGTCAGCCGCACACTGACGGAACTGTTTGCGCTGGGCATGTTTGAAAATCCTTACCGTGACCCCAAAAAGGCGGCTCAAACAGTTTCGGACCCCAGAGACTGGGATCATGCCATGGATGTACACAGAAAGAGCGTGGTCCTGCTTAAAAATGACGGGACGCTTCCTCTTTCCCGGGAGAAGATAAAACAGAAAAAGGTTTATGCGGAATGCTTTTATAAGGATGGGGAGAGGGCCAAAAAGGCGACGGCGAAGCTGAGAGAAGATCTTAAGGGCGGCCTGTTTTGCCTGACCGAAACGTATGAGGAAGCCGACTATGCCATATTGATGCTGTATCCCTCCTCCGGGGAGTATTTCAGCGCTACCAAAGGTTACTTGGAGTTGGATCTGTGCGACGAAAAGCAGGTTTTTGATGTGGATACGGAAGGCCGTCCGTCCGGGACGACCCATCTGGAGACTACTTTAAAAGGAGTAAAGCGTATCCGAAAGATCGCCCATGCAATTCACGGAAACGGCGGAAAAGTCATCGGAAATCTGAACATCACGCTGGCCTGGGAAGTGGGCAGCGCAGAGCCCTATCTGGATGCTCTGACTGCCGGGTTTGACACGGAACAGTCGGCTGTCCTTGATGTAATATTCGGAAGATTCGCGCCTGTGGGAAAGCTTCCGGTTACGCTGCCCAGAGGAGATGAGGTGCTGGCCGTAGATCAGCAGGGAGTATGCGTCAGCCCCAATGATGTGCCGGGGTATGACAAAGATATGTATATGCCAGAAAGCCTGAAGGACGAAAACGGGAAAGCGTATGCTTATCGGGATACGGCAGGAAATTATTATGAACTGAATTTTGGTTTGTGTATCATCTGAAGCAGATGATACACAAGTTTTCCCTGCAATAGTTTTTGAAAAGAGGAGAGATGATCACAATGGAGAAAAGTATTCGTTTATCAGGTAGGAACTACGCTTTTTACGCCTTTCAGACCATAATCGTAGGAAGCGGGGCTGCGGGACTGAACGCGGCTGTTTCACTGGTAAAAGAGGGGCAGAAGGATATTGTGATTCTGACAGAAGGCAGACACATGGGAACGTCCAGAAATACCGGTTCTGACAAGCAGACCTATTATAAGCTGACGCTTTGCGGAACAGAATCCGACAGCGTGCGGCAGATGGCCCGGGAGCTGTATGCCGGTCAATCCATGGATGGAGATCTGGCCTTGGTGGAGGCTGCACTGTCAGCCCGGGGATTTTATCATCTGGTTGATATCGGAGTGCCGTTTCCCTGCAACCGCTATGGTGAGTACGCAGGCTACAAAACCGATCACGACCCGAACCAGCGGGGCACTTCGGCCGGACCGCTGACATCCGGACTTATGACGGAAGCGCTTTGGAATGAATGTGAGCGATACGGGATCCGGGTCATGGACGGATACCAGGTTATTGAGCTTTTAAAGGACGAGAAGGAAAACCGGGTATGCGGCCTTCTTGCCCTGGACAGGAAGGAGACGGATGTTCAGAAGCAGTTTGCGGTCTTTTCGGCAGATAACATCATCTATGCGACCGGCGGCGAGGCGGGGATGTACGAAACATCCGTCTACCCGGTCAGCCAGACAGGGGGAATGGGGCCTGCTTTCCGGATCGGCGCCAAGGGCAAGAATCTGACAGAATCCCAGTACGGCATCGCGTCTGTCCGTTTTCGCTGGAATTTATCCGGGACCTATCAGCAGGTAATACCTCGCTACTTTTCCACTGACCAGGAGGGGAAGGATGAGCAGGAGTTTTTGGATGCGTACTTTCCCCATAAGGAAACACTGCTTGATGCGATCTTTTTAAAAGGCTATCAGTGGCCTTTTGACCCAAGAAAAACGAAGGATTACGGTTCCTCCCTGATCGATCTTCTGGTATACCAGGAGACCGTCATAAAGGGGCGGCGGGTTTTCCTGGATTACCGGAGAAACCCGTCCTGCAGTGAAGAAAATGGAAAATTCCGGTTTTCCCTCTTAAATCAGGAGGCGTATGAGTATCTCAGAAAATCCAATGGACTCCGGGAAACGCCGGTTGAACGTCTGAAACATATGAATCCTTTCGCAATTGACCTGTATCGTTCCCATAACATCGACCTGTATGTGGAGCCATTGGAAATTGCCGTGTGCGCGCAGCACAATAACGGCGGCCTTGCGGGCAACTGCTGGTGGGAAAGCAATATCCGGCATCTCTTCCCGGTTGGCGAGGTCAATGGCAGTCATGGCGTTTACCGTCCTGGGGGAAGCGCCCTGAAT
>JAAWHK010000111.1 GCA_022795805.1 Hungatella sp.
TTTCCCCTGACCCGCCCAGTCAGCGCCATGGCCTTGGCATAGAGTACCGGCAGGGAAAACGGCTTCGTCACATAGTCGTCTGCCCCCAGGGCATACCCGTTCAGCTTATCCTCCTCCATAACCCGGGCCGTAATAAAGATAACCGGCACATCGCTGAATTTCCGTATCTCCCGGCACAGGGCAAATCCGTCCCGCCCCGGCAGCATCACATCCAGAAGAATCAGGTGAAAACACTCCGTCTCCAATCTCTCCAGCGCTCTCTCCCCATCCTCCTCCGTCTCTGCACTCCACCCTTTGGCCGTAAAATAATCGGCGGCAGCCTCCGCCATCAGACAGTCGTCCTCCACAATCAGCAGTCTCTGTTCCATTTGCACTCTCCGGTATCGGTCTTTTTGATGGTTCTACCTTATCATCCCAATATATCCTTTTTGTATCCTTTCGGAAAATTTCCCTTATGCCCTCAAAATACACTGCAAAAAACCCGGACTCCATATACCGGTCCGGGTCTTTGTAACGCCGCTTGCTTAAACGGATACGATTTAAGCCCTCCTGGCCGGAGGACCTGCGGCAGCTTTGCCTCTCACATCCCTACGGATGTACCACCACCTTGATGGACTCCGCGCTCATCTGCATGTGGATGGCCTCATCCATGTGCTCCAGGTCAAAGACGTGGGTGATCAGTTTCTTTAACTCCAGCCTGCCGCTGTTGATCAGATTCACCGCCCTCTGGTGTGTGTCAGGGTTAATCATGGAGCCCACAATGCGCAGTTCCTTCTTGTACACGTCAAAGAGAGGCAGAGGCACCGTGGCGTCCACTCCGGGCACGGAGAACAGAAGGATGGTGCCCGCAAAACCTGCCGCCGCAAATGCCTGTTCCACGGCAAAGGGCCTGCCCACACACTCGATCACCACGTCGGCGCCGTCCCTCCCGCAGATCTCTTTAATCCTCCCGGGCACATGCTCATGAATGGGATCAATGGCGGCGTCCGCGCCTACCTCCATACCGATCTTCCGGCGCATCTCTACAGGCTCGCTTAAGATAACCGTGGACGCTCCGCACAGCCGCGCCATCTGCACCATCATAAGACCGATGGTTCCGCCTCCGATCACCAGAACCGTCTGCCCCGGCTGAATCTGCGCCTGGTCAATACCGTGAACCACGCAGGCTAAAGGCTCCGCCATGGCCGCCTCGTCAAAAGAGATATCGTCCCTCACCTTAAAGCACTGGGTCTCCGGACATACGGAATACTCCGCAAATCCGCCGTTGACATTGACCCCCAGGGCAAAGAGATGCTCACACTCCTGTTTCTTCCCCATACGGCAGGGCATGCACTGATTGCAGTACATGTTGGGATCCAGGGCCACGTGATCTCCCGGCTTTACGCCGGTCACCTCTGACCCTACCTCCACCACCACGCCTGCGAACTCATGCCCCAGCACCACCGGAGGCGTCACATCGGCAGAGCCTTTCTCCCCGTGATAGATATGTACGTCCGTGCCGCAGATACCGCATGCCTTGTTGTTCACCAGCACATCCCTGGGCCCCAGGGGGCCGAAGGACATCTCCCGCACCTGAAACTTCGGATTTTGGTCCGCGCCTACAAAGAAACTTCCCCTCATCTTATTCCGTCTCCTTTATGTTTATTTTTCTGAGATCTTACTGTTGTGCTGCCATGTTTATGCGTGACCCGCAATATGCATCTGACCTGTTATGGCTTAAAATATCCGGGATACCGTCTCCTGACTTCCTCCTCGTCCACCCGGTACCGCTTTAAATGTTTATCCATCAGCTTTCTGGCCCCATCCGCATCTCTTTTCGCCACCGCCTCCAGAATCTTCGCGTGGTCGTCCACCAGGCTTTTATCTTTCAGGGTCCCCAGCGCCATATTCCGCACCCGGTCAAAATGCACCATCATCCCCTTCATCATCTCGTAAGCCTGCATCTTCCCGGCTCCTTTAAAGAGAAGGTGATGGAATTCATCGTCCAGTTCCAGAAGCTTCTCCGTCACCTTGTCCTTCTGGTAGAACCACTGGAGTTTTACATTGGCCTCCAGTTCCTCCAGACAGCCTGCGTCGGCCTTTTCGCAGGCCAGCTCCACCACCGCCGTCTCCAGAACGCTGCGGACAAAATATGCCTCCTCCACCAGGTCATAGTCGATGAGGGACACCACACTGCCTTTCTGGGGATAGATATCCACTACCTTCGCCTTTGCCAGCTCCAAGAGTGCCTCCCTCACCGGTGTCCGGGACAGAGACAGCCGCGCCGCCACCTCCCTGTCGCTGACGCTGCTTCCAGGTTCCAGTTCCAGCCGGATGATATTTTCTTTTAAAATACGGAGGGCGTAATCCCGGCCGTTCTCTCTGGCCAGCTGTTCCGTCACATACATATCCGTCTCCCCTTTCCTCACTCTCTGTCCCGTTTATGTCTCAGGTTCCGCTTCCGAAACCTCCTGTCTTCCATGTACGCAAAGAAATGCGTCAGCGGCGCATTTCTCTGCTTTCCTGTCGGTTTGTTCTTCCCGTACTGTCACTGCATGTATTTCTTAAGTGTGGCCCGCACGGCCCCCGGTCCTGCCAGCATCTCACAGAACATGGCTTCCACTTTCTCCGCCACCCCCGCATCGTACAGGTTCACACCGAATATTACGGGGTTGGAAAGAATACCTTTAAGCTGTCCTTTGTAGGAATCCGGTTCCCCTGCCTTCACCCCGGCCAGCTGCTCCTGAAGCTGTGACAGCATGGGATCCGCGCTGACCGCCATCGCCTCGCCTCTGTCGTCCACACCCAGAAGATATCTGAGCCATCCGGCCAGGGCCAGGGGAATATAGGTCAGGTTCTTTGTATCCAGCTTGTCGCTTGCCATGTAGGACTTGATGGTCTCCCCGAATCGGATGGCCACCTTCTGACTGGTATCCGTGGCAATCCTCTGGGGAGTGTCCGGAATAAAGGGGTTGGGCAGCCTCTGGTCAACCACCTCATGGATAAAGTCCATAGGGCTGATGATTCCCGGATCCGTCACCACCGGCATTCCCTCATCGTAGCCGATATGCTCCACCAGCTTCACAAGCTCCCTGTCCTTCATCTCCGAAGCGATGCTGTCATACCCCAGAACACACCCGTAAACTGCCAGCGCCGTGTGCAGCGGGTTCAGGCAGGTGGTCACCTTCATCCTCTCCGTCATGTTCACCGTATCTCTGGTGGTCATATAGACTCCCGCTTTCTCAAGGGCCGGCCGGCCGTTGGGGAATCGGTCCTCCACCACCAGGTACTGGGGAATCTCCGCGTTGACAAAGGGCGCAATGTAGGTATTCCTGCCGGTAATAACGGGAGCCATATCCTCAATCCCGGCCTCCGCAAGCTGCTTCTCAATAATCTCCGCCGGCCTGGGGGTAATCTTATCGATCATGCTCCACGGGAAAGAGACCTTCTCCTCGTCGCTCACATACGTCTCAAATTCTGCCGGGACCAGGCCTTTCTCCCTCCATGCCTTCACAACGGCCAGAACGCTTTCTCTCAGCTTCTCCCCGTTGTGGCTGCAGTTGTCCATACTCACCAGGGCCAGGGGAGCCGCTCCGGCCTTAAACCGGGCAAACATCAGCGCCGCCACCACGCTCATAGCGTGACGCGCCTTGTCCGGTCCCTGCTCCATATCCTCCTGAACCACCTTCATAAGGCTTCCCTGAATATCCCTGATGGCGTATCCCTTCTCCGTAATGGTGAAGCTGGCCATCTGCAGCGCCGGATTCTCGAACACATTCTTCAATCTCTCCCACTGCTCACGGTCTGAGCTGTCCGCCTTCACACCCTCCGCGATGGAAGCGATCACTTCCTTCTGGGTATTCCCGTCGGGTCTCAGGCTCACCATGAGCGTCATGCTGTCGTGGGGCCAGTAAATCTTGTCAATGATGTCGTAGTCAAAGGTTTCCGCCGCAACGATGCCGCTCTTTGCCAGCCCCTGGTTCAGCAGCCTCTGCTGCAGGCCGGCAATAAAGCCTCTGAAAATATTCCCTGCTCCGAAGTGCACCCACACCGGAGCCTCCTTCGTGGCTTCGCACATGGCTCTCCAGTCATACTCCGGAAGGGCTGTCCCGGTCTTCTTCCATGCCTCTCTGTCCTTCAATCCCTCATAACTTAATTTCATTTCCGTCCACCGCTCTTTCTGTTCAGATTTTCACTATGACATCTTTTCAATGGCTTCCCACAGTCCGTTAAGGTAGGTCGCCCCCAGGGCTCTGTCGTACAGCCCGTATCCCGGCCGGCCAACCTCGTCCCAGATCATCCTGCCGTGGTCCGGACGGACATAAATGTCATGGGGACAGGTGTCGTACACAGCCTTCACAATCTCAAACATGTCCAGATCGCCCTGCCGTGACAAGTGAGGCGCCTCCCTGAACCTGCGGTATCCCAGATACTTCACATTGCGGATATGCAGGCAGGCGATGCGGTCCATCTCACCGAAGTGGCGGATAACAGCCGGAATGTCATTCTCCGGATTGGACCCCAGAGACCCGGTGCAGAGGCACAGCGCGTTGGCCGGTGAGTCGTGAAGCGCCACGATCTTATCGAAATCCTCCTGACTGTGGGAGATCCTGGGAAGTCCGAAGATCGGCCATGCCGGGTCGTCGGGATGAACCGCCATCTTAATGCCCACTTCCTCGCACACCGGAATCACGGCATCCAGGAAATACTTGTAATTATCCCTCAGCATGTCCGGCGTAATGCTCTCATACTGCTTCAATGTCTTCTC
>JAAWHK010000020.1 GCA_022795805.1 Hungatella sp.
TTTCCCCTTCATAGATCACTTCACCCTGATCCATGTGGTAAATACCGAACATGCACTTCATCAGGGTAGATTTTCCCGCACCGTTCTCACCCATGAGGGCGTGAACCGTACCCGGCCGCAGATTCAGCTGCGCGCCGTCCAGCGCCTTGACGCCGGGAAACGTCTTTACCACGTCGTGCATTTCCAAACGATACTCTGACAATTTGCTGACCCCCTTTTTATTTTTCTTTTCCTAAATCCTGCGCCCGGGTTCATGATCCCGAATGCAGGCGTTAAAACAGAATCTTTACATGCAAGGAAGTGCATGCGCCAATGCACACGCACTTCCCAATAGCTTATTATTTACTGGAAATCAGCTGCGTTCTCAGGAGTAACCTTTACGTAGTCAACGTAGATGGACTGCTCGCCTGCTGCATAGGTCTTGCCGCCCAGAAGAGCTTCCATAGCCTCAACAGCGCCTGCTGCCTGGCCGTTGGCATCGTTGAGAACCGTACCGGTCATGTTGCCGTTAACAACCTCGTTGAGAGCTGCGTCAAGAGCGTCAACACCTACCAGGTAGATATCCTCGTTTACCTTGCGGCCTGCTGCCTGAATGGCCTGCAGAGCGCCAATCGCCATATCGTCGTTGTTGCAGAAGATAACTTCGATGTCATTGCCGAATTTTGCAAGATCGTTCTGTGCGATCTCCTGGCCCTTGTTACGATCCCAGTCGCCGCGCTGTAAGTCGAGCTCTTCAACTTCCATGCCTGCGTCGGTCAGTGCCTTTACGGAGAACTCGGTACGGTACTGTGCGTCCACGTTCTCGGGATCGCCCTGGATCATGATATAGGAAACCTTGCCGTCGCCGTTGATATCGCCCTTGTTGGGGGTATCCAGGATCAGTTCGCCCTGCATGGTACCGGACTGACGTGCGTCACATCCAACGTAAACCAGCTTGTCGTATGCGCTCATCTGATCGGCAGTGGGCTCACGGTTGATCAGTACGGTAGGAATGCCTGCATCCTTTACGGTGGCGATGATCTGATCGGCCGCGGAAGTCATAACCGGGTTGATAATCAGAGCGTCAACCTCCTGGGCGATGAAGTTGTTGATCTGGTTGTTCTGCTCTGCCTGATCGTTCTTGCCGTCCATAACGGTTACGGTGTAGCCCTTACCTTCCAGAATTTCCTGAAGAGCATTCCTGTAAGTAGTCATGAAAGCGTCGTCAAACTTGTAAATGCAGACACCGATGTTGCCGCCGGCTCCTCCGGCTGCCTCTGCCGTGGTCTCGGCATCTTTCTCAGCTGCCTCTGTAGCTGCTGCGGTGGTCTCTGCCGCTGCCGCCGTGGTCTCGGCTGCCGCAGCTGTGGTGGTCTCTGCCGGGGTATCACCGCCGCCGCATGCGGCCATGGAGAATACCATCATGGAAGCCAGTGCCATAGCAGTTACTTTTCTGGTTAATTTCATAGTTATAAAATCCTCCCGTTATTCTGCTCGTTTTGAGCTATTTTATCGGTTTGCGTCACAGGGATACATGTGATTTTGTATACTATGACTACCGACACTGCTTATTATAGAGGATTTTCTGCATATTTTCCATAAGAAATTCTTTGATTTTGTATTAATTTTCTTTGAAATCCCGACTTTCGCCCTGGTCAAGAGTTAAAATTTCCTGGGGAACCCAGTAGTACGTCCCGTCCGTCAGAGGGTAGGCAGCAGGAAGATCCTCCCCCAGGGCACAGGCAGCTGCCAGTTCCATCATAGCCCCGGCGTAGTTTTCCTTGTTGGCTGACACGGTTCCCAGAAGTTTTTTATTCTCCAGGGCCTCCAGCCCGGGAATGGTGCCGTCGATCCCCACCACATTGATGCCCTCAGCGCCTGCCCTGTCCATGGCGTCGATGGCTCCCAGGGCCATATCGTCGTTGTTGCTGACCACCAGCTCTATGGTATCGGGGTACTCCGAAAGCCACTGTTCCGTCAGAGCGGACGCCTGGCTCCGCTCCCAGTTGGCAATGCCGCCGGTAATCTTCTCGATGGGCACCCCGCCGTCCTTCAAAGTCTGAATGGACCATTCCGTCCGTATCAGCGAGTCCTGATGGCTGCTTTCCCCCTCCAGCAGCACGTAGCTGACCACCCCGTCCCCGTCCAGATCCACGGCCTCCGGCCGGTTTTGGTACAGATCCACGACGATCTTTCCCTGAAGAACGGCCGTCTCTCTGGCGTCTACGCCGATGTAGTACAGCCGATCCCAGCGGTTCATATCCTCTTCCACGGGCTGCCGGTTGAAGAACACCACAGGGACGCCGGCCGTCATGGCCCGGTCGATGATCAGGGAAGCATCCATCCGGTCCACCGGATTGATGCACAGCACGTCGCACCCCAGGGAGACGAACCGCTCCACTTGATTATTCTGGGTGCTCTGGCTTCCCTTGGCATCCTGTATATCCAGAGTCACCTTGATCCCTCTCCTGCGCTCATATTCCTTGGCCTTCTCCTCCAGCTCCCACCGGATATTGTTAATGAAGGTATCGTCCCCCCTGTACAGGCTGATGCCTATGCGGATGGAGCTTTTCTCCTCCTCCCCGGTCCTTCCCTGACAACCTGTCAGGGCAATACACGCCGCAGCCGCCAGCAAAATCTTTCTGCCCCTCATCCTTTACTCCCTCCTACTCAACGGGATACAAAAGCTTCTCATATTCCGGTCTGCGCAGATCATCCCTCTCCACATACCACGAATCCAGCTCAATCCGTTTCCGGCCCATGCCTCCCTCCAGCACCTGCACCGCCGTGCTGACACTGAGATATCCCATGCTGAACTGGTCCGTGACGCAGAGCCCCTTTATGACGCCTCTGTCCATATAGTTTAAAATGGGGAGGGTATCTCCACGGCCGTACAGCCCCCAGATGCACCCCTCTGCCGCCGGGGGCGCTTCCGGAGTATCGGCCGTCCTGGCCAGCGCCAGCGCCGCCTCCGTCAAAATCTCCGGATTCTCGGCAAGAATCGCCGTCTGCCCGGCCTCCGAAACAACAGACGCCTCAAAGGGGTTTGCCACCCCCGGCCCCTGGCCTTCCCACACTATGCTTTCGAAGCCGCGTCCGCTGCGCTCAAATTCCGCCTTTGCCCCTTCCAGAAACAAACGGCTCATGACGCTTCGCTTTCCCGGGTCCTCGAAAATCCGTACAAGGCAGTTTTCATCGGTGTCCTCAATCATCTCCCGCGCCAGCTTCTCCCCCATCATCCTGTAATCCGTCCACACAATCCCCGCTGTGCCCTCGCCTGTAAGCCCGGACCCAAGGAGCACCACGGGAACCGCAAGACGGCCGCCTGCCAGCGCCGATATCACCCTGTCCTCATCCGCCGGAACTACGATCAGGGCGTCCGCGCCGTCCTGCTGCTCCCGCCGTATAAGTTCCATCTGCTGGTCGGCATCCATGGTCTCGTACAGAGTGATGAAATGCACATCCGCCTGAAGTTCCATGGCCGCCTGCTCCATGCCCTTGCGGAAATTGCCGTAGTTGTCGTCCCGGCTGTCCTCAATAATAACGGCTATCTGATAAATATCCTTCTCCGGCTCACGAATGATCAGATCCGTGGAGCACATGAGAAACAGAATGGTCAGAAATACCACATACACCAGTATCAGTAGTTTCCCGCGCCTGCCTATCATATCTGCTCCTTCTTCTTTGTCTCTGCAGCGATTCAGCCTTTGGCTTTACGGCTGCAGCGAGTGCAAAATCCTACGCCGAATCGCTGCCTGTCTCCCCGTAAACCTGTTCCGGAAGACGGATCCGTATGACCGTCCCCTCATCCGGCTCCGACTGGATCGAAAGCCCGTAATCCTCCCCGAAATACAGGCGGATCCTCTCGTTTACGTTCTTCACACCGATCCCTGACCCGCGGCGGGAGGACACGTGAGGCCTGTCCCCCAGAAGGCTCTCCAGCTGATCCCGGGTCATGCCAAGACCGTTGTCCCTCACCTCAAACCAGAGATTTCCGTCCTCCTTCCACGACACCACCTCAATCCGGCCGTCGCCGTCCATAAACTCCATACCGTGGTAAATGGCGTTCTCCACCAGGGGCTGCAGCATCAGCTTTAAGCTGGCCAGATTCATCACGTCCTCCCCGGCGTCAATCACATAGGTAAATTTGTTCTTAAACCGCATCTGCTGAATCATCAGGTAGTTGCGCACGTGCTCCAGCTCATCCCTCACGGTGATGATGCTTTTGCCCCGGCTTAAGCTGATGCGGAAAAACCGGGCCAGGGCCGTGACCACCTTTACTGCCTCCTGCTTCTGTTCATTTTCGATCATCCACACGATAATGTCCAGGGTGTTGTAGAGAAAATGGGGGTTGATCTGGGACTGAAGCGTGTCGAATTCCCTCTTGCGCTTATTCTCATGCTCAGCCACAATATCCTCCATCAGCGCCTGAATCCGCCTGGCCATGTCGCCGATGGACCGGCCCAGATGGCGGATCTCATAGGAGCCGCCCATGTACACCTGTGTGTCCAGCTCCCCGGCCTCGATGGCGTTGACCGATTTTTCCAGCTCCTGAATGGGGTTCGTGATCCTGGATGAGATAAACGCGTTGATCAGCACCAGAAGAAACAGAAACGCCGCCACCACAAACACCGCAAAAAGGCGCATTTTCAGATTGCTTAAGGACAGCCCTCTCTCCGGCGTGACGCTTAAAAGCTTCCACCCGGTGTACCCCACGGATTTGACGCTGACCTTCCGGCGTTCCCCGTTGTACTCCTCCAGGTAACTGCCGTCCCTGTAGCCCGAGGCGGCGCTCAGATTCTCCTCCATCTGCCCGGTCCCGATAAGCTGCATCTTAGGGTGGCAGATCAGCTCCCCGCCGCTGTCGATCATGTAGAGATATCCCTCATTACCCAGGGTAATATTCTCCAGAATCTGCGTCAGGCTGCTGTATCGGATGTCGATGAGCAGGATTCCCTGATCCGTGGAAGTGCCCCGGGTGATCTCCACGGCCCTGGTGAGGGTGACGACCCACCGGTACTGATTCTCGCTGTTGTCGAATATATACTGTACATGGGGCGTGGTGAAGTGCAGGTTGTCGGTCCGGCTCAGCGTGTTGCCGAACCACTCCTCCTTGGTCACATCCAGCCCGGTCTTTAACCTGGCGGCCGGCACCGCCTCCAAAAGCTCTCCATCCTTGCCCAGCAGCGCGATATTGGCCACGCTGTCCTTGTTGTTGTCGTACAGAAGCGTGATCCGGCTGTTTATGGATTCCTCAGACAGATCGGCGTTCTTTATCACGCCGTAGTACAGACTGTCCGACAGCTTCATGATCGTGCGCAGATAGGAATCCACAGAGCGGCTCACCTGGCCTAAGACGGCCTGGTTCTCCTCCTGCACCGCCGCGGTCAGCTGCCTGGACATCTGCACGTAAAGCGCCACCCCGATGAGAAGAATAGCCACCAGCGCGCTGACCGTGAAATATATGAAAATCGTATAGCGGATACTGGTCTTTCTCCAGAAACCTCCGGCCCTGTCCTGTTCCATACCGTCCCTTTCTTATCCCATCTAATCCTATCCCCTGCCCTGTGTGCCCCTGTATCTGGTGGGCGATACCCCATACTTCTTTTTGAACACGTAAGAAAAGTAATTCTGTTCCGGATACCCCACCTTCTGGGCTATGACGTACGTCTTGTCGTCCGTCTCATTTAAAAGCTCCACCGCCCTTTTCAGCCGGACTTCCGTCACATAGTTGACATAGCTCTGCCCGGTCTCCTTCTTAAACATGGTGGAAAAGTAAGCCGGACTCATGTGCAGGTGGCGGCACAGCATCTCCACAGACAGCTCCGGGTCGGCAAAATTCTCCCTGATATAGTCTTTGGCCTCCAGGATCACCTTTCTGGCCGTGTTGTCCCGCTCCCGGTTCATGGCCTCGTTCATCCGGCAGGCAATGGGGATAATCCGATCCGCAAATTCCTCACCCCGGCAGTTACCCTCTAGTATCTCCCCGTAGAGAGCGTGGTCCTCCAGAAGCTGATTCACATCCAGATCGTACTGCTGCATCAGCCTGGTGAGACAGTTGATAACGGACAGCATGTAGACCTGATACTGTCTGGCATGGACCCTGGCCTCCTCCATGCGGGCCGTCACCTGCCGCATCACCCTTTCTATGCGGTCCTTTGGGCCGAACTTTACGGCCGAGATCAGCTCCTCCTCCGCCTTGGCATCCAAGAGGAGCTTTCCCCTGCTCACGGGCTCCACGTCGTTGATGTAGATGGCTTTCCCCTTTCCCACGATTTCCCTGTATCCCAGGGCGTCCACCGCGGTCTGATAGGAGTGCGCAATCTCCCACGGCGTGTCGCAGCTGTGGCCCACGCCTACGGTGATGGACACCTCCAGCATGCGCCGGCTTTCCTTACATATATCGTTGAGCACATTTATAAGGCCGGTCTGGGTGTTGTCCCCGTCTATGGCGGCTATCACCGTGATTCCCTCCATGGAGTTAAAGACCGCAAAACGGCAGTAGGGCTTCAAGTGGTCCTCTGCCAGTGAACGCACGGATATGGGGATCAGCTCCTGATGCTGGGAGAGCACCTGCTCCTCCCTGCGCTCCACCTGCTCCACATAAATCACCGCTGTCAGCCATTTGCGGGCGCCCAGGATGTCGATGCCGTATTCCCTCAGTTTCGTGGTTATGTCGCCTGCATCCGCCGTCCGGCGCACCAGATCGTTGAGAAACAGCTCCCGGAGAATGGGAAGGCTTCCCAGATAATTCTCCCTGAGGGCGTCGATGTCCCGGCGCTGTTCGATCTCCTCGTCCAAGCTGACCCGGACCCTGCTTAAAATCTGCGCCAGCTCCTGGCCATTGACCGGCTTTAAGATGTACTCGATAACCCCCAGCTTGATGGCCTGCTGGGCATACTCAAAGTCGTCGTACCCGGAAAAAATAAGGACCTTCATGGACGGATATTTTTCCCGTATCCGGGCCGTCAGCGCCAGCCCGTCCATGTACGGCATGCGTATGTCGGTCATAATCACATCCGGCTCCAGCTGTTCCAGCTTCTCCAGGGCGTCCTCGCCGTTTTCCGCGTCCCCGACCACCTCAAAGCCCAGCCCGGCCCAGTCCATCTTGCGGATTATGGCCTTGCGCACCTCCTCCTCGTCGTCCACCAGCATGATCCGATACAAGCTCACTGAATCCCCGCCTTTCTAATGTTTCTTTTTATGGATATTCCGGATTGTCTTCCGGGGTTTTTTCTGCTGCGCGTCCCTTCTCTCCGTGGTTCCTCCAGCACCGGATGCGCGGCGGCCCTGTGAACTTTGTCCCGCGCCGGATGCGCGGCGGCCCTGTGGATTCTGTCCCGTACCGGATGACCGGCGGCCCTGTGGATTCTGTCCCGCGCCAGATGCGCGCCGGCCGTCCCGGCTCTCTCCTCCGGGGCCCCGCAGGGTTCCTGCCCGGCCTTTCGTGCCGCCCCTGGGCCTTATAAGACATTTCCTGTCATAGCCGATGAGATCCGTCCTGCCGGCGATCCTCAGGGCCTCCTCCACCAGCTCATAGTTTTTGGGATTCCGGTACTGGATCAGCGCCCTCTGCATGGCTTTCTCATGGGGATTGACAGGCACATACACCGGTTCCATGGTCCGGCAGTCATACCCTGTGTAGTACATACAGGTGGAAATGGTGGACGGCGTGGGATAGAAGTCCTGGACCTGCTCCGGCATATACCCCAGATCCCTCAGATACTCCGCCAGCTCCACGGCCTCCTTCATGGAGGAGCCGGGATGGGAGGACATAAGGTAGGGCACCAGGTACTGTTTCATGCCCAGCTTCCGGTTCATCTCCTGATATTCCCTGACAAACTCCGTGTACACGTGATTGCCGGGCTTGCCCATGCGCCTTAAGACCCCGTCCGACACATGCTCCGGCGCAACTTTCAGCTGACCGCTGACATGATACTGGCACAGCTCCCGCAGAAACTTTCCTTTTTTGTCCGCCAGCACATAGTCGAACCGGATTCCGGAGCGGATAAACACCTTCTTCACCCCCGGCAGGGACCGCAGTTTTCGCAGAAGTTCTATATAATCGCCATGATCCGCCCGAAGATTTGGGCAGGGCTCGGGAAAAAGGCACTGCCTGTTTTTGCAGGCTCCCCCAGTCAGCTGTTTTGCGCATGCAGGGAACCTGAAATCGGCTGTAGGCCCTCCCACATCGTGGATATACCCCTTGAAATCCGGCTCCCGGGTCAGAAGCCCGGCTTCCCTCACCAGGGACTCATGGCTTCGCGCCTGGATGATCCTTCCCTGGTGGAAGGTCAGCGCGCAGAAACTGCAGGCGCCGAAACACCCGCGGCTGCTGATCAGGCTGAACTTTATCTCCTTCACAGCCGGAACTCCCCCCAATTCCTCGTAGGACGGGTGGTAGCCGCGCATGTAGGGCAGACCGTAGACCTGGTCCATCTCCTTCTGGGTCAGAGGTTTTGAGGCCGGGTTCTGGACCACGTACACATGTCCGTCGTAGGGCTCTGCAAGCCGCTTTCCGCTAAAGGGATCTGTGTTGGAGTATTGTACAAAAAAACTTCTGGCATACGCCTTCTTATCCGCCAGAAGTTCCTCATAATCCGGCAGAACCTCACAATCCCGGACCGATTCCAGGCTTTTGGTCCTGTACACCGTACCGTCCACAAAGGTGATGTCCTTTATGTCCATCCCCCCATCCAGAGCGTCGGCTATCTCCACGACGGATCTCTCCCCCATGCCATAGGAGATGATATCCGCCTGAGAATCCAGGAGAATGGACCGCTTCAACTTGCCGGACCAGTAGTCGTAGTGAGCCAGCCTTCTCAGGCTGGCCTCGATTCCGCCGATGATAATGGGGCTGTCCTTGTAGACTGACCGTATAAGATTGCAGTACACCACCGTGGCATAATCCGGCCGCTTTCCCATGACGCCCCCAGGCGTGTAGGAGTCCTCCTGCCTTCTCTTCTTGGACACGGAGTAATGGTTCACCATGGAATCCATGTTGCCGGCAGACACCAGAAACCCCAGCCTGGGCTTTCCCAGAACGGTTACGCTCTTTTTATCCTTCCAGTCCGGCTGGGAGATGATACCCACCTTGTACCCCCGTGCCTCCAGCACCCGGGATATGATGGCATGGCCGAAGGAGGGATGATCCACATAGGCATCCCCGCACACGTACACGAAATCGCACTGACTCCACCCTCTGACACTCATATCCGCCCGGCTTATGGGCAAATAATCCGGCTTCATCTCCCGTCACCGCCCATAATGTCAAAATAATCGCTGATAAAGTAATCCGCCATCTCCCGTTTCTCCTCCTCCATAAACCTGGAAAATTCGTCGTCCACCGCGCAGACGGTCATACCCGCCCGCTTCCCGGCCAGTATCCCTGCGGGCACATCCTCAAACACCAGGCACATTTGCGGCTCCACCCCCAGCTCTTTGGCTGCCTTCAGGTAGATATCCGGCTCCGGTTTCCCGGCCTTCACCTCACAGGCCGTGACCACCGCCTGAAAGTAGGGCTTCATTTTCAGGGATTCCATCACCGCGTCCACCATCTCCCGCCCGTTGCTGGTGGCGATACCGCAGGCAATGCCTCTTGCCCGCACATACTCCAGAAATTCCATAGCCCCCTTCTTGGCCGGCACCTGACGGCGGTACTTGTCGATGGACATCTCCGTCCATATGGCCTTGATCTCATCCGTCTCCAGAGGCAGACAAAACCGCTCCTTAAAATACACGGCCGTCTCGGAAAAGCTCATGCCCTCGATAACCCTCTGCAGCTCAGGCGGGCATTCACAGCCGTATCTGCCCAAAAATTCGACGTCAATGCTCTTCCACATCCACATGGAGTCCACCAGAGTGCCGTCCAGGTCAAAGAGGACGGCCTTCTTTCCGTTTAAAATATCAGTCATATTCTCTCCTGTTCTTTCCCGTATCACTCATAAATCTTGTGAAAAATATCCGTGCTCACCGCCACATCCCCGGGAAACTTTGTCCCCAGAGCCGCCGCCTCATCCGCCCCCACTGCCGCCAGCTTTCTGCACGAAAGAAGAGGTGACAGATCCGTTATGGCATTGTCCATAAGGCTGCACTCCCTCAGATCCCCCAGCTCTGCCGCGAAGGAAATGTCTGTAAGGCCGCACTCATCCAGATACAGCCGTTTCACGCCGGGAAACCTGGCGATAAAGCCGAAATCCCTGTCCTCCTGAGTGACCGGATCCAGTATCCTGCAGTTTAAAAAACCGATCTCCTCCAGAACGCCGGAGCCTTTAAGGAGCTCCTCATCCATCAGTATCTCGGCGTCGCTTCCAGCGCCCTGGCCCAGTCTGAACACTTTCAGGCCGGGGAGATTGAGAACAGATTCCGCCCCCGTATACTGACACCCCCAGAAATTATCCAGGTAAAGCGCTTCAAGCCCCCGGATATCGGCCAGGGGCGATATGTCCACCGGCTCGTCGTACACGTGAATGGCCATGTGCAGATCCAGGGACCGCAGATTCTCAAATCCCGCCAGAACAGGCAGACACTCCGGCTCCCTCACCGCCGCGGTCAGCTCTTCCACCGCGGAAAGTTTTTTAAGCTCCTCCGGCAGAATGTAGCACTGATCCAGAAAATCCACCTTTCTCAGATTGGGAAGAGCCTTGAGCACCGACAGATCCGCATCCTCCCCCGTGTAGATAAAAAGCTCCTCCAGCTGGTCAAGTCCTTCCAAAAAACCCCACTCCGGCGCCGGCATCTTGTCGATGTACAGGCTTTTCAGCTCCTTCAGCTCAGTGAGGCCCTCAAGCCCCTCATAGCCCTCCCCGCAGCGAAGTTTCAGGCTCTTTAAATGTCTGCACTGGCTGATGCCGCTTATGTCCGCCGTCCGGCTGGACAGGTTGGTGTCCACGGAAAGCTCCTCCAGATTCTTAAACTGGCCGATGTCTGCCAGGTTGTTTCCCATGATGCCGATGTGGAGCACCTTCACATTCTCCGGGTTCACCACGGCCGCCACCGTGTCCAGCCTGTCGTCCGTGTCCACATAGGAGATCCGGCAGTCCGGCGAGAATCTCACCAGGGACAGCCACACCGCATCCGTATTGTCGATCCTGGTAAGGCCTGTGAACATGGTGTAATCCGACGGCCAGCTGACCTGCTTTGACCGGTATGTCCACTTCTTAACCGTGTCCTGGAACGCCTCCTCGCTGTCACAGTCCTCATAGTTTGTAAAACTGTAGGAGATCACGTTGAACGTCTCGCTGCCCTCCCGCTCATAGGCGCACCGGATATACCGGATCCGGGCAAATTCCTCCGCCGTGATATCCTCGAACTCTTTCCCGAAAATGTCTTTGCAGAATATCCGAAGCAGGATTCCGTTCTCGTCCACGGGCGCATCCGCGTCCGACGTGGAGAACACGGACTTCCTGGCGGCAATGTTGAAAACCAGAATCCCCGCGGTGATCACCGCCGCCACGATGAGAAAGATGATCAGCGTCTTCTTTGTGCTGTTGACCGCCTCCTTCATCTCCTCGCTTCCGCTGTAATCTACATGAACGTTGATGATGGTCCCTTTCGCCTCATCAATGAGATATTTCTGGCCGCAGTAAGGGCACACCCCATGGGTTCTGTCAACCAGCTCCAGAAAACCTCCGCAGTTTTTGCACTGCAGCTCTAAAAGTTCCGCCCGCTCACCTGTGTTGGACGTGCGGATCACATACCCTTCTCTTCTCAAATCCTCCCCAGACCGTTTCTCCATATCCTTTCACTTCCCCTTACGCCTTTTATTCGTAACCGCTCAGTCCCTAAACGGCCGCTTTTATTCCCTGTTCAAAATAATCCGGCCGTCGTACTGCTCCTGCCACGCTTCCCACCGGCTGTCCTCTATGTACCACGCCGTCCTTCCCTCCATGGAAAACACCTTGAGAGACGGCAGGGCCAAAATCCCTTCCACGATCTCTGCCGCGTCCTCCTCCGCCATGTCCACCTGATACAGATACAGATTCTCCAGATTATTAAATCCCTCAAACATGTCCCCGTCCTTCAAGGATGCCTCATGGAGCGTCAGCGTCCTCACGCCTTTCAGATCCTCCATAAAGGAGAAGTCCTCAAGCGCCTTTGCCTCCATGACGGCTACCTCCTCCAGAGTGTCCGGGTTTGCCCTGCAAAAAAACTCCGGCGTCCCGTTCCTGGAAAGGCCGTCCAGACAGTATATGCCCCGCAGCACGTTCTCCTCGGGCAGGACGTAATTCTCCCACGCTTCCGTGTACAGCTCCAGCCTGGTAAGCCCGGTGAAATACTGAATGTTGGAGGGCGAGAAATCATCCTTCTTCCCGTCTACGGAAATGCGACGGAGCGTCTCCTCAAACGCCTCCTTATCCCTGTAATCGTAGTAATCCTCAAAGCTGTAGGTAAAGATGTATCCGTCATCCTTCTCTATCCTGAGATACTTCATCTTCTCCAGCTCCTCCTCACGGATATCCGCCACCGGCATCCTGTAGGCCTCCATGAGAAAGTCCCTGAAACACACGCTGAACCGGCTGGCAGATTTCACCAGACGGTTCGTATAGTACTGATACCCCAATACCGCCAAACCTGTCACCGCTATGGCGGCCAGGGCGCAGATGAGGATCATCTTTCCGGCAGACAGGCGAACCGACACTCTGTGAACCCGGTCCGCAGAAATATAATAGGGTCTCCCGCAGGATGTGCATATGTATGTGTATGGGTCCTTCTGCTCCAGCTGCCCTCCGCAGGAGGTACAGACGGAAGGCCTTCCCTTTATCTTCTTCTCTTTCATGGCTGTGTAACTTCCTTTCCAAAACCTGTCTGCAGCCCTTTGTCGGCCCTGTTTACCCTTCTCTTTTCAGCCCCTCTACTTCCTCCTTCGAAAGCGGGCGGTACTCCCCGGGCTTCAGATTGTCATCCAGCACAAGGCTTCCCATGGAAATGCGCTTCAAAAATACCACCCGGCACCCCAGGGCTCCAAACATCCGTTTCACCTGGTGAAACTTCCCCTCACGGATCGTCACCATCACTTCCCGGCAGCAGCCGTCGCCTTCCCCGCCGTCACCGAGAAGCTCCAGACCGGCAGGCAGAAGCTTCGTCCCGTCGGACAGGGTGATTCCTGTGCCAAACCTCTCGGCCGCATCCTCCGGAATCTCTCCCTCCACCCTGGCAAAATACCGTTTATCCACGTGGCGGCGCGGCGAAAGAAGCCTGTGGGCCAGCTCCCCGTCGTTGGTAATGAGAAGCAGCCCCTCCGTGTCAATATCCAGCCGTCCCACGGGAAACAGATCTTTCCTGCGGGGCCCGCTTTTTTCGGCTTCTCCGGTCTCGCCGGCGGCACCCTCTTCCTTTCGGAAAACCCTGGGCGGATTTTTCATAACCAGGTCCGTCACCGTCACATGGAGATTGTCCTCCGTGGCCGACACCACCCCCTGGGGCTTGTTGAGCATATAGTACTCCATCCCGGCATAGGCCACTCTCCTGCCGTCCAGCAGGACAATATCCCTGTCCGGGTCAATCTTTTCCTCCGCTTTTTTCACCGTCACGTCGTTGACCTTCAGCCTGCCTCTTCTGGCCATCTCCTTTACCTGGCTCCTGGTTCCCTCACCCATGTCCGTGAGGAACCTGTCCAGGCGCATCTTCCTCTCCATCACTGCCACCGCCATCCGGCGTAGTATTTATTCTTGATCGTCATCCCGTTTCCCTTTCCAAATCCCAGGGCGAACCCGTCCACGCACACCAGACACCAACCATAGGCCGGCCCCTCGTCTTCCTCCAGGGTAATGGTCTCCCCCTTCAGATAGCGGATCACCCGCCCGTCCTCCCGGTCAAAGGAGACGCAGTTGGAGTACAGCGTCTCCCCCAGGACCATGGCCATGGCCTGGCTGGGCTCAAACCTGCCGTTTTTTAAGTCTCCCATCCACAGGCCGGTCCGCAGAAAACGAAGTCCCGTCCCTTCCGCAAATCCTTCGGGTAAATAGTAGATTCTGTCCTGTTTCTTCACCATCCGGGAATAATCCCAGCGGATTTTCGTTTCCCTGAGAAAATCCGTCAGTTCCGGCTCCCGGCTTAAGTCCGTGCCGTCATCTGCGCCCGCTCCTAATTTTTGCTTCCCGGCCCGGTTCTTCTCCCCTCTCCCATGGTTCTCCGGCTTTCCGTAATTCTCCGGCTTTCTGTCTCTTGCCAGGTTCCCGTATTTTTTCGACTTTCCGGCTCTCTCCAGTTTCCTGTATCCCTCCGGCCTTTCAGCTTCCTCTTCCCTGCCGCCTTCGCCGTGCTCCGCTCTCGTTTCCTGTCCCCGGCATCCCTCAGACATTGCCGCATTCCCTGACAGAGGGCATCCCCGGGGGCTCTCTCCTGCCCTCCCCTTCCGGCCTTCCCCTTTCCTGAGAAGCGCCATAAAATGGCCCTCCCCCCGAATCTTATGGGGAAACAGGCGAATACAGCCCTCGAGACCGATTCCGCCGCAGGCTCCCTCGAACCGGGGCAACGGCACCAGCTCCATATCCGGGAATCGATCCAAAAGCCACTGCACGACTTCCTCATCCTCCTCCCTGGAAAAGGTGCAGGTGGAGTAGAGAAGACAGCCTCCCTCTCTCAGCATCCCGACAGCCTCCCCGGCAATTTCCCTCTGAAGGCTGCTGTAATACCCGGGCCCTCTGTCCTTCCAGTCCTTTACCATGTCCCTGTCTTTCCTGAACATCCCCTCCCCTGAACAGGGGGCGTCCACCAGAATCTTGTGGAAAAATCCACCGAACACCCTGGCCAGCCTTTCCGGCGGTTCGCTGACCACGCAGGCGTTTGCAATTCCCGACAGTTCTATATTCTTAAGCAGGGCCTTTGCCCTGGAGTGGCTGATATCGTTGGCCACCAGCATGCCTCTGCCCAAAAGTCTGGCCCCCAGCTCCGTGCTCTTTCCTCCCGGCGCGGCACAGAGATCCAGAACCATATCGCCCGGCTCCACCGGAAGCAGGGACGCGGGAGTCATGGCGCTGGGTTCCTGGAGATAGTAAAGCCCTCCGTAGTAATACGGGTCTTTGGAGAGCCGCACATCCCCATCGCAGAAAAGCCCGTTGGGTATCCATGGAACCTTCTCGGTTCTGCAGGGAAGCTTTTCCATACACGCCTCCCTGGTCCATTTCAGGGTGTTAACCCGCAGCCCCCGGACAGCCGGTCTCTCAAAGCTGTCCAGATACTGTTCATATTCTGATCCGAGAATATCCCGCATCTCCTCCAGGAATTCCTCCGGAAGCCAGTCAGTCACCATATTCTCCTCCAATGTCACAAAAATTCATTTTTCATTCTATCACAATAAAATCTTCGTGTAAACATCGACCTGGGCGGGGCAAGATAACAATAGCAAGCCCTGCCCAAAAGGGCAGGGCCGGATCACATAATTCCATTATTTAAAAAGAAGCATAGCAATATCATTAAACAGCACAAACACCATAAATCCCATAAGCAGGGCCATCCCCGCCATGTGGACCATGCCTTCCTTCTCCTTGTCAACCGGTTTCCCCCGAAGAGCCTCCACAATGAGGAAAACCAGCCGCCCGCCGTCCAGCGCCGGAACGGGAAGCAGATTCATGACGCCTAAGTTGGCGCTTAACATGACGCACAGATTGGCCAGTGTCAGAAGCAGGGTCTCCAGCCCGTACTGCTTCGTCTCCTCCACCGTGTCGTCGATCATGCTTACCAAACGCACAGGCCCCGCCATATCCTGAGCTCCCACCTGACCGCGGACCATCATGCCGATGCTCTTGACCACGGTCTTCATCCAGTAGACCACCTCATAAGCCCCGTATTTTACGGTCTCAAGGATCCCCTGTGCGGGCTGGCGGTATCCCTTTGTCTGAATCCCCAGCATATACCCGCCGTGCTCCTGGGAATACCGCGGTTCCAGCCGGGCTGTGAGCACCTGGCTGGTTCCGTCCTCCAGAGTTCTTTTAAACTCCACGTTCACCGGGTCCGACGGGTGCAGGTACATGTACATGGTCACATCCCGGTACACGGTGACTTTCTCACGGTTTAAGCGGGTGATCACATCCCCCGCCTGCAGCCCCTGCTCCTGGGCGGAAAATCCGTCCAGAACCCCTGTAAGCTCCGCCGAATCGTAGCCGGCCACATGAACGATGGCCAGGGCCAGGACAAATGCCAGAAGAAAATTAAACACAGGTCCCGCGGCAATAACCGCGATCCTGGACCACACCGACTTGTTGTTAAACGCCTTGGGGTTGGCGTCGTCCTCATCCTCCCCCAGCATCATGCAGGAACCGCCGAAGGGCAGCGCCTTCACGGAATACCTGGTCTCCCCTTTCACAAAACTGCACAGACGGGGACCCATACCTATGGAAAATTCCACCACGCCGATGCCGCACTTTTTTGCCACAATGAAGTGTCCAAACTCGTGAATCAGAATAATGATTCCGAACACGAGAATCGCCACAACCATGCTCATACTTTTAATCCCTGCCTTCTTACAAAAATAGTAACTCCACCGACCCAGTCGGTGCCGTCTCGTTAAGGCTGCCGCAGTCCTGACAGCAGCTCATAGGTCCAGGCTTCCGCAGCCAGAATCTCCTCCACGGTCGGATTGTCCGCGGCCGTGTGCTCATCCATGGCCCGCTCAATCCTGTCAGTAATGTCCAGATAGGAAATCCGCCTGTTTAAGAATTCATTGACCGCCCATTCATTTGCCGCATTGAACACCGTGGGAAGGCTTCCGCCCCTCTCTCCGGCACGGTAGGCCAGCAAAAGCCCTCTGAAATTCTCAAAATCCGGCTTCTCGAAGGCAATCTGATTCAAAGTCCAGAAATCCAGCCGCTCCCCCGGAAGGAATCTTCTCTCAGGATAGTACAGGGCGTACTGAATCGGTAGCTTCATGTCCGGAGTGCCAAGCTGCGCTATGACGGCACCGTCGTCAAATTCCACCATGGAGTGGATAATGCTCTTTGGCTGAACCACCACCTGGACCTGTTCCATCCTGACCCCGAACAGCCATCCGGCCTCCATGACCTCCAGTCCCTTGTTGACCATGGTCGAGGAATCTATGGTGATCTTTCGTCCCATAGACCAGTTAGGGTGTTTTAACGCATCCTCCACCCGGACATTTCTCAGCTGATCCCGGGTCCTGCCCCTGAAGGGGCCGCCTGAAGCGGTCAGCAGGATCCTGTGAACGGCCCTCCTGTCCTCACCGTTAAGGCACTGGAAAATAGCGCTGTGCTCGCTGTCCACCGGCAGTATCCTGACTCCCTTCTCTCTGGCCAGGGGCATGATAATATGCCCGGCAGTCACCAGAGTCTCCTTGTTGGCCAGGGCAATGTCCTTCCCCGCCTCCATGGCCGCGATGGTGGGCCGAATGCCGATCATACCCACGACGGCCGTGACCACGATCTGTGCACGCGCCTCCACGGCGGCCTCCAGAAGGCCTTCCATGCCCCACACGATCCGCACCGGCAGATCCGCCGTCTTTATCCTAAGTTCCTTCGCTTTATCCTCATCCCACACGCATGCCAGAGCCGGATGAAATTCCCGAATCTGTTTCTCCAGAAGCCGGATATTGCGCCCGGCTGCCAGCGCCGTCACCTGAATATCCCCGTTATTTCTCACAACCTCCAGAGTCTGTGTTCCTATGGAACCGGTGGAGCCCAAAACCGATATATATTTCATATGTGTATACTCCTCTTAACCCGTCCGGCGAACCGGTCCTGTTTTCAAAACACTGCCTATCGAACCAGCGTGATCACCAGGTAAATTGCCGGGGCCGTAAAAATCATGCTGTCAAACCGGTCCAGAATCCCTCCATGCCCCGGGATCAAATGGCCGTAATCCTTCACCTGATGGTTTCTCTTAATCGCCGACGCCGCCAAATCCCCCACCTGGGAGATGAGAGCCGCTATGCCGCAGGCCAGAGCGCAGGCCGCACAGGGGTTGCGAAGCTCCATCATATGCTGTCCCAAAACCGCCGCGTACGCGTATCCCAGCGCCGCGGAACCCGCCATGCCGCCGATGGCTCCCTCTATGGTCTTCTTGGGGCTCAGAACCGGTGTCATCTTGTGTCTGCCAAACAGTTTCCCCGCACAGTAGGCGCAGGTATCGCACCCCCAGGAGCTGAAGAAGATAAGCCACACCAGATAAGCGCCGCTGGGCATCTGCCGCACCTGGTAGAGGTAGGACAGCATAACAGCCACATAGAACACGCCGAAAAACGCCGCCGTCACTTCCTCTGTCTTGTACTTGGGAAACGTAAACACATAGAAACTCATAAGGCACATCAAAACCCCAATGGCCAGCAGCGTCACATACTCATGACCGTCGAACCAGATAAGGCCGTAGTAAACCGCGCAGGCTCCATAGCCGATGGCGGCGAGAGGCGTCCTCTCAATCTTTAACACCCGATACAGCTCGAACAGTCCCATCATGGACACTGCGCCGTTTACCGCAAACAGAATGCTTCCTCCGGCTCCCACTATGAGAACTGCCAGAACTACCAGGATAACCCCGCTAAGCAACCGGGTTGTAAACATCTGACCACCCCCTATGTCAAACCCTGCCGCCAAATCTGCGTTCCCTTTTATTATACGCAGCAATGGCTTTTTCTAATTCATCCTTATTGAAATCCGGCCACAAACAGTCCGTCACATAGAACTCCGTGTAGGCCAGCTGCCACAAAAGGTAGTTGGACAGGCGCAGCTCCCCGCTGGTGCGGATCAACAGATCCGGATCCGGAAGTTCCGCCGTGTCCAGGCAGGAGGCAAACTCAGCCTCATCGATAGAATCCGCATCTTTTCCGGACTCCCTGTAATCGTTCACCAGCCTGCGGGCCGCGCGCACGATCTCGTCCCTGCCCCCGTAATTGATGGCGATGACAAACGTCATGCCCGTGTTGTCTTTCGTGCCCTCCACCAGATCGTCGATGCCTTTTATGATGTCAGGTGCGAAACGCGTCTTCTCCCCGATCATCTTCACCCGCACATTGTTGGCCGACGCGATCTTTAAAAGGCGCACCATGTAGAAACGCAGCAGCTGCATCAGCGCCCCCACCTCCTCCACGGACCGCTTCCAGTTCTCCGTGGAAAACCCGTACACCGTAAAATATTTTATTCCCGCATCGGAGGCGATCCGCACCATCCTCTCCAGGGTCTCACATCCCGCCTTATGGCCCATGGCCCTGGGTACTTTATGCTTTTTGGCCCACCGGCCGTTGCCGTCCAGAATAACCGCCACATGTTCCGGTATCACCGTATTCTCTAAACTCATAACGTTCTCCCGCATCTCCTACACGCGCAAAGGGCAGGTAAATGCCCGCCCCCTGTCTGGTCTCTACACCGTAAGGATCTCCTTTGTCTTAGCCTCCACAGCCTTGTCCACTTTCTCGGTCATCTTGTCGATCATCTTCTGAATCTTTTCGATGGCCAGCTCCAGATCATCCTCCGACAGCTCCCCTGCCTTCTCCATCTTCTTAAAGCTGTCGTTGGCATCCCGGCGCACATTGCGCATGGCCACCTTGGCTGCCTCGCCCTTCTTCTTCACATCCTTGGCCAGCTGCTTTCTCCGCTCCTCCGTCAGCTCCGGAAATACCAGGCGGATCACCGTGCCGTCATTGGTGGGGTTGATCCCCAGATCCGATGTGAGGATGGCCTTCTCAATGACCTTTAAAAGATTCTTCTCCCAGGGCTGAATCACAATCATGCGGGCCTCCGGCACGGAGATGTTGCCCACCTGCTGCAGAGGGGTGGGAGTGCCGTAATAATCCACCTTGATCCTGTCCAGCACATGGGGATTGGCTCTCCCGGCGCGGATGGTTCCGTACTCGCTCTGAAGCACATCCAGAGTCTTGTTCATCTTGTCCTCATAAGGTTTTAATAATTCCTGCATGATCTCCTCCTGATTATACGGTCACTATGGTACCGTTTATTTTTCCCTGCATGGCATTGGCAATGCCGTCATGTTCGTTCAGATCAAATACCGCCATGCTTATCCTGTGCTCCATGCACATGATGGACGCCGTCAGATCCACCACTGCCAGCTTTTTGTCGATGACCTCCTCAATGGTGACGGTGTCGTACTTCTTCGCATCCGGGTTTACCGCCGGATCGCTGTCATAGACCCCGTCAACGGACTTGGCCAGAAGTATGATGTCCGCCTCCATCTCCACCGCCCGCAGCACAATGCCCGTGTCCGTGGAAAAATAGGGGTGCCCCGTGCCGCCGGCAAAAAATACCACCTTGCCCTGGCTGAAATACCGGTTGGCCAGGTCCTTGGAAAACAGCTTCGTCATGGTCCCGCAGGCGAAGGGGGTCAGTATCTCCGTCTCCATCCCCGCGTTCCTGAATATCTCCGACACGTAGATGCAGTTCATCACCGTGGCCAGCATACCGATCTGATCCGCTTTGGTGCGGTCCATGTCATTGCTGGTGCGTCCCCGCCAGAAATTGCCGCCGCCGGTTACGATACCCACTTCCACACCGGCATCCACGGACGCCTTCACCTGCCTGGCCACTTCCTTCACCGTATCCTCGTCAAATCCCGTCTTCTTCGGGCCGGCCAGAGCCTCCCCGCTTAACTTTAACAATACACGCTTCCATCTCATGGCTTACGTCTCCTTTATTTGACTTCCCATCATTATACCATAGTTCAGGTGGGTTGCAAAGAAGTTCTTTTATTTTTACAGGCAAATCCACAAAACGGTTCTTAAAAAGTTCCAAAGGAATCGGATGAAAAACGCTTGAAATATGCGGGCAGGTATGGCAAACTGGTATTACAATATCATCAGGGAAAGGGGTGTTTTATATAATGGCAAAGATCTTTAATGTAAACGGCGCCTGTATACCTGACAGACATTACATGGTAAATCTGGATAAAAGACTCGAAAAGATCAAGACAATGGTTGATGCCGGGGACTATTTTATCATAAACAGGGCGAGACAATACGGCAAGACTACTCTCCTGCGGGCATTGGCCGAATTTCTGAAAAAAGACTATTATGTTGTCAGCATGGATTTTCAGCGGATGAGTGCATCCAAGTTCAGGACGGAAAATATATTTTCGGTTACATTTGCCCGCGATTTTATCCGATTGCTTGAATCCGGAAACTTCGGAAACACTCCCGGACAAAGCCCGAATCCGAAATCGGACAAAAGCCTGTCGGATGATGACATGTTTGCCATGATGAAGTTACAGATTGATAAGAAGCGGGATGAGCTGGAACTCTATGAACTGTTTCGTCTTCTGACAGATATCTGCTCAAATACCAGCCGCCCCATCGTCCTTATCATTGACGAGGTTGACAGTGCCGCCAACAATCAGGTGTTCCTGGATTTTCTCGCGCAGCTGAGAGCCTCTTACCTCGACAGAGACATCTCACCGGCATTTCAGTCCGTAATTCTCGCAGGCGTATATGATATTCGCACCATGAAGCTGAAACTCCGCTCCGATGATGAACACAGACTCAACAGTCCATGGAACATCGCGGCAAAGTTCCTCATAGATATGGATTTTTCTCCCGGTGAGATTGCCGGGATGCTGAAGGAATATGAGAACGACACGCACACCGGCATGAATGTTGACGAGATAACCGGACTGATCCACAGCCGCACTTCCGGTTATCCCTATCTGGTCTCCAGCCTGTGCAAAAACATTGACGAGGAGATCGCAGGCACAGAAAAATTCCCGGATAAAGGCAGCGCCTGGACAAGGGAAGGTTTTATGGAAGCAGAAAAACTGCTGCTTAATGACAACAACACGCTGTTTCAGTCACTGACAGGAAAACTGACCGATTATCCCCAGCTGCGAACCATGCTGTATCAGCTTCTCTTCACAGGAAAAACGATACCTTACGTCTCACAGAATCCATATATTGATGCTGCCACAATGTTTGGCTTTATTAAAAACCTTAACGGAAACGCAGTTATCGCCAACCGTATCTTTGAGTCCATGCTTTATAACCTGTTTATCTCGGAGGAATTTTCCGGAAGCAAAATGTATGACGCCGGGGCGCAGGATAAGAATCTGTTTATTGCGGACGGCCACCTGAATGTCAGAAGGGTGCTTGAGAAATTTGTGGAAACGTTTGACTATTTGTATGGAGATGAAGAGGAAGCTTTCCTTGAAAATGCCGGAAGACGTTATTTTATGTTGTTTTTAAAACCTATTATCAACGGAGTGGGAAACTGCTATGTGGAATCCGAAACCCGGAATCGGGAACGCATGGATCTGGTTATTGATTACCGCGGAGAGCAGAGTATTATCGAAATGAAAGTGTGGCGCGGTAATGCTTATAATGAGCGTGGAGAGGATCAGCTTTGCAGCTATCTCGATTATTTCCATCTGAAGAAGGGATATATGCTTAGTTTTAACTTTAATAAAAAGAAGACAGTTGGGGTCAGGGAGATTGTTCTTGGGGACAGGGTTTTGATTGAGGCGGTTGTGTGAGGTTGGAAATCTTCATAGGTGTACACCTAAATCTGAATGTTGGTGTACACCTATTATCCATGATTATTCCGGCAGATACCATTCATACGTGATCGCCAGTTTCTCATGTGCCTTTCCCCGGCTTTTCGCAGACATCGTCCATTTCTTTATTACTTTAAAGGTCGCCAGGTACAGCATCTGCGTTTGTCATACTATCTCGAGATCAGAAGAATGTCGAGTATCCTAGGTTTCTATATCCAGCCATATTAAAAAGCCTCCCATGATTTTTTTCTGAATACCCGACTCCTTCGCCACCAGGAGATATTTCACGCCCTGGTTCCCGAATAGCTAATAGCTTTACCTCCACTCCACTCACCTGAAAGATCACAAACCTCCATCCTCATTCCTCCTGCAAAAAATCTTCATCTAATCAAATTTTTACATCATCTCACCCCCCCGTAACCCCAATATTCTGTCCCGTCACCACATTAGCTGCGTCGGACAACAGATATTCAATTGCTGGCACCACTTCCTCTACCCGGATATTCCTCCCCAGAGGATTATTCTTCGCGCTCTGTTCTATCACCAGTTCCGGCAGATTTGATAAAAACTTTGTCTCCATCATATCCGGTGAGACCGCATTGACTGTTATCCCCTTGGAAGCGTATTCAGCCGAAAGATTGCGCATAAGGCCCAGCAGCGCGTATTTCACGGTTATATACGGACTCTGAAATTTAGGGGGCACGCCTAACAGATATGCGCTCAGCATAAACACGATCTTCCCATGCCGCTTCTTTGCCATCTCCGGAATAAATGCCTGCAGAATCAGCACGATGGAACGCAGGGATGTATCTATCTCTCTCTGATAACTTTCCCATTTCTGCTTATGAAACTGCAGGCCGGAAGGCTTCATCGCAGATAGATGAACGATATCTCCCGGCAGCGCTCCGGATGCCCGGATGGATTCGATCATAGCCTGTGTGTTGTTCTCATCAGAAAAATCTGCCTGCACAGGGGCAATCTTTTCTCCGATCTCTTCCATCAGCAATTCGATTTCAGAAAGAGAACGGTTATAATGAGCCCATATCCTGTCATACTTATCCGCAGCGCTCCGAATCAGCGCGGTCCCTACCTCTGACGACGCCCCTGTCACTAAAAGGATCCGTTCACCGCTCATCTGACACCCCCGCTTTCAATATGCCTCTCAATACCTTCTCATGATCCTGATTGCGGATTGTCACCTTGATTTCCGTATATTTTAAATCCGGATCAACCCTGCGGACCTCTCCCTCTATGTGCAGTCTGTCGCCAATGTACACCGGTCTGGCAAACTTAATCTCCATTCCCTGGATCAGACAGTAGCGGCCCGGCAGGTAACAGCCTCCCAGCGTTGAAATAAATGACGCAGTCAGCATCCCATATACGACCCGGTCAATAAACCCCCCCATCCTGGCAAATTCCGGATCCCGGTGCAGCGGGTTGGCATCGCCGGTAACCTGGTAAAACTTCTCCATCATCTCAGCCGTCACTGTCTTTGAAAAGCTCTCCTTCATTCCAACCGATAATTCCTCAATCCTGTACGTATTCATTCTATGCATCTGCCTTCCTGAGAATCAAATCCACCATTTCGCCAACATTACTCATGGCATTTACTTCGTCAATGTTAAATTTCACATGGAACGCGCCCTGAATGGCTACCACCAGATTGATCTGCTCTAAGCTGTCCCAATCCTCGATATCCTTTGCGGATGTCTCTTCTGACAACGTAATCCCTTCGTCATCAAAATTGTTGCGGAATATCTCGTTTAATCTTTCAAATACTTCTTCTCTCTTCATGCTTACATTCCCTCCACCTGAATATACTTGTTTTTCGTTTCCCATGAATCCGAAAGGTCATACGCCCAAACAGAGCCTCCCGGCTCTTCTGTTTCCATCTGGAATCCCTGCTGTTTATAAAACTCCCTGACCATGCTGTTCTTTCCCGTTGGCAGATAGTAACCGTATATCTTTCTAAGCCCCCGTTCCCTGCACTGCCTTACCACTTCATCCATCATGGCGCACTCCAAACCGCGTTTCAGGACTCTGCAGCTCATAAGCCACAGATCCATGTGACATTCCATGCCGACGATGCGCCCGATGACCACGGACACCACGCCGTTATCACCGAACCGGTCTTCCAGCCTTCCGTACAGAGTGATAAAAGACGGATCCTGCGCGATTGCTTCGATCTCTGCCTGGGAATACCGCTTTGTCGTCAGGTTAAACTGGTTGGTCTTGTTGGTCAGCTGAGCGATGCGCGCCATGTACACAGACTCAAACGGTTTTATGGCCGCTCTCATCTCCAGGGATTTTAAATACTCTCCATAGTCCCCAAAACCGGACTGAAAGTTTGCCCTCTCTGCATTCCTCTGATACATCTGGCTGCGCTTCTGGTCATCCGAAGAGATGGTGGTCGCTTCGAAATACCCGTTCCTGTCAATGTTTTGGATATAGTGATGGGGTTCTCCCATATCAGGCACCGACACCCCCCAGGGCTGTGCCTCAATGATATGTCTCTCCGCCGGATTATCGTCAACAAACACAAGGCTGTCCGGCAGGAGATTCAGGTTTCCGGCTATTTCCTCGAAGTTTCTGTCCTTTGGCTCCCAATTTGCCTTGATCTCCACAAAATCTTCCGGGCGCAGCTGGCTGTCCGGATGATTCAGGCCCGCCAGAGCGTTTTCCTTATTATTCTTCGAATTGATGTTCAGCACAATCCCCAGCTGTTTGTGGGCTTTCAGGTATCTCTGAAATTCCCAATACACCTGCCCGCTGGCTTCTTCTGACCCTATTTTAATATTCTCCGTCCCCTCATCGCCGATCACTCCGCCCCAGAGGGTATTGTCCAGATCCAGCACAAATCCTTTCTTATTTTTTCCGAAAACAGATTTGATGATATTGGACACATTAAATGCCAGAAAAGGGATGGCATCTACATTGACCGCATACTTATACATATACCAGTAAAATGGATCCGACCATTCCTTCAGTCCGTAATCCGCGGAGATATAATTGATATCACAAATATAAAAGTTCTCGTGGGTCTGGGCATATTCATAAAGCTTTATGTTAAGGCGGGTCAAAAAATTCACGGCCCCGTGAAGATCGGACGCGTCCTTATTGCCAAGAAGACGGTAAAACGGCAGCTCAAAATTATTCTGGATCACCGGACAGCGGTATGTGCTCTGCAGGTTCTCCCACACCTGCTTAAGCTTTTCGAACTCTTCCTTAAGCATCCTGTCCACAGTTTCGGCGGAATCGCTTATCTGAGGATACCGGGAAATATTCCGGTTGGTTGTATGGATATAGATGATATCCGGTTTAAATTCTTTTAACTTCTGGTTTGGAAACGCGCCTTCCTCATAGTAGCGGTTGTATTCTGATTCATAGAATTTTGGACGGATCTGCTGATTCAGGAGAAACAGTTCCACCATCCATCCTATGGCTGCCGTGGTGGATCCGCCAAGAATGGCGATCCTTTTGTCCGTAAACGCCGCGCTTTGCGCCGTGAGCGTTTTCTTTAGCTGCCGCCTGTGGGTCATCAGATAGGACGCATCAAACGGGTATTCTAATTCTTTCATATATCACCTCTAATTGGGCCTGTCCATGTCTCCGTCCCCTTTGAACAGGATAGGCTTATCCATTTCAGACATGTAATAAATATCTACATTTTTTTGCTCAAACGGGGAAAAGTATTCCGGAATGATATTGCCGGTTTCTGAAACGGAACGCCATCCTCCATTCCGAAAAATATTTGCATCAATTCCTGTTTCGTAGCAGTCAATATACTCGCAGTCCAGGTCATCTAAAAGCTTATCCAGCATGGGCGTTAAAAACTGTATCAGCTGGTGGTCGCCTATGCAGTCAATAAGCCGCAATGCCTTTGAGCAGCCCCATGGCTGAACCCGCAGTACCACAAACAGCTTTTGCTCTCCCAGTTTTACCCCGTATTTAATGTAGTCAAAGACAGGATGGGAAAAGTATCTTCTGTCTATAAAATCCAGACTCTTATATGTCTGCCCGGCCCGCTTTAAACACTGGGCTAAATCAAATCCGGAATCGTTCTCAAGTCCCAAAATCGGGCTTATCTCCAGCCTGGCCTCTTCTGCATACTTGGGGACTGCAGGGTCCGTGATATGGGCAATGTTGTAACCGCCGCTTTCCCGCAGCCTGTACCAGTGGTTCATGCAGCCTGTGCGCATTCCCAGAAATTGATAGATGCTCACAGTCCTGGCATTGATCCCCGGCGCGGATATGGACTTAATGTCTCCGTTTTTACGGAGAAACTCCAGGATATGAATGCCAAGCATGGTATCGCTGGTTTTCAAGGTCTTCCATATGGCCAGCGTAACGTCCCGGCTGTGGTCATCATAAGGAATGAAGCCCAGCAATCCTTTGATCTGTCCGTCTTCTTCCGCCACAACAAACGATACTTCCTTTTTCCATAAATGCTGGAATTCAAACAGTTTTCTGTCCCGCGCCATGATGTGCCCTTTTTTCCAGTAGGTGTCAATAAACTTCATGATTGCGGGAATATCCTCATATGCTGCAAATCGGATCGTTATCTTAGTTTCCATATCCATTCTCAATCCTTTTGTTCTTTCTGATTTCTGCCAATCCACTGAAGATACTGATTGCTTTTAGGTGGAAAGTCATTGCAGTCCAGCCGCGGAAGCCGATACCGGTCATCTCCTTCCAGGTCTGCCGCACACATCTCGGTGGTCAGCCCCATCCTGCATCCCCGGCCTGCTATGTACTCCAAAACGCCTTCATTATAGTTTCCATAGGGATAATTCATCACCCATCCGTCCCGGTCTATAAATTCATCCATAACCTCAAGGGCCCGCTCCGTATCCCGCTCCATCGCGCTGCGGCTTAAGTTCCCCAGCCAGTAGTGGTCGTATCCATGGAGCCCGATAAACATCCCGTTTTCCTTAAGACATCGTATCTGATCCCGGTTCATGTACAGCTCCCTGGAAAAATCCCGTTCAGACAGTCCCACATATTTCTTAAACAGCGCGCTGGCTATCTCCGAACGGATCTCTTCCGGAATGGCTGTCTGCAGAACACGTTTCACAAAGACCACATCGCCGCTGTCAAAGCGGTTTGGTATGGCGTATTGTTCATACAGCTCTTCGTTTGACGGAAAAACGGCTCCGCCTCTGCGCTGGTTTAACAGCTGCAGCAGATCGTCTTTTAATGCTTTCTCCGGAGCCGATGCCAGGATAAAATGTATTTTGTTCACATCCAGCAGCACATCCTCTGTAAACGTTTTTCCCGGAATAAAAAAGCTGCCCTGCATCCCATATTTCCGCAGCAGCGGCAGAGCCACTGTAAAGTTATCGATGTAACCGTCGTCAAACGTCAGAAGAAGCGCATTATCGGGAAGCACCCCCCCGTTATCCAAAACAGCCAGCACCTCTTCCATTGTAACTACATGGAAGTTCTCTTTAAAGAACAGAAGCTGCCGCTCAAACAGCTTATAGTCAAGGCCTTTGATCTTTGGATATCGGCTGTGGGACAGATCCCTTGTGTAGTGGTACATAGCGATAAACAGTTTCTTCATAATCACTCTCCTATAAATTTCCTGCCAGTTCCATAACCCTGGCCAGTTCCCTGTCCTCCCGTCCAAAGTACTCCATCAGCATGGACATCCGCCGAAAGTCCTCCTCCGAATCTATATCCAAAACAAGATAATCCGGCATCTCAACAATCCCGCAGTTATAGTCCAGGATCGTCTTCTCAATCTCACGCTCCAAAAATTCAGGATTATAGGCATAGATACTGGCGTTCAGCTCATAGGCTTTGGGCGCCTGCTGTCTCGCCGTATACCGGGACGGACATATTTTCCTGTAATACGCCTGCCGCTTTTCAACCATGTTAAAGTATGGACTTCTCCTGGCCGGCACCACGCTGAACACCAGATCGCATCCCGCATCCTCTTTCAGCGCTCTGACGGCCTCCTCCACGTCTTTCAGCCGTCTCATGGGGGATGTGATGTCCAGGTCCACTACAACATCAAACGCCACCTGGTTTCTGCATTTGAGATAGGTGTCTTTTATAACATCCACCTTGGCCGCCCGGTCCCCGGCCAGCGCCCCTTTCCGCTCAACCTCCTGTATGTCGAAAACCGCCTTCTGGCTGCGGATGGTCTCAAACAGTTCCTGGCTGTCCGTATTGACCGCCACCTTCACCGCATCCCACGGGTGGGCCTCCTGGTACAGCCTGATTACTGCCAGGGTATAATACACCAGCGGTACTCCGTTCATCTTTTTCAGGTTCTTATTCTTAAGCCCTTTGGAGCCTCCGCGCCCGCATATGGTAAACAAGATATTCATTCAAGTCCTCCCCCTGCTATCCTCAAGGTCCGGCATCCGTCCTGGATCGTATTGTCATTGGGTATCTCACCGTTTACGATCCTGAAAAAATGAATCAGCTCTTTCTTCTGGTAAGAATCCCGATCCTCACTAAGATCTACACATTCTCCTGTGGTCCTGTGGGTTATCTTCTGCTCCAGCAGATCCGCTTCTATCACCTGGCTGCGGCCGTACAGTTCGATCTTTCTCACCGGAACCCTGCCGAAGTAATCCAGATGCACCTCCACCATCTTATCCCCGTACTCCGCTATGTAGACAGCCACATCATCGCTGTCGATCTCCAGATGCGACTTTTTTCCCATAAAGCTGCTGACTTTCATGGGCCTTCCAATCAGATGGCAGATATAATCCCACTCATGAATCAGGTCTATGGCCACCCCGCCTCCCAGCGCCCTTTTGGCACTGTATGTATTCCGGTAATCCACTCCCGGCCGCCACTGGGGCAGATAGCTGGATGAAATGCACCGCATGGAATAGATCTGTGAAAAGTCAATCTCCCGTTTCAGATACTGGATCACATTGGTATATCGCAAAGGGCAGGCCACATAGTAAACGCTGTCTTTTCTAAGCCCCAGTTTTTCTATGTCCTCCTCCCCGGTCTCAAACACCGGCTTCTCAATAAAGAAATGCCTGCCGTGATCGTGCATCTCTTTAAGCGTGGTGTAATGCAGTTTGGTGGGATTGGTGATAAAGATCACATCATAGTCTCCGGGAATGGCATCTTCCTTTTGATATACATGGGCGATCCGCTTCTCCAGGCTCTCATCTGCCGGCTTCCCCTTTCCGCTTCTCACCACATCGATCTCCATATCCGGCCCGTAAAGGCTATGCAGATTTTTTATATGCCTGGCCGCAATAGAGCCAAGGCCCATAAAACAGACTTTCATCTCTCACTCCTCAATCCTGTCAATCAGCGACAATATTTTCCGGTCCCTCTCAAAGGTATGCCTGGGCTTCTTTTTCCCCTTCACCGCGTCAATGTACTCCGCAAGCTCCTCATAGTAGGCGTTTTCCACCACAAACCGGCCGTATCCCTCTGTGTGCTCTACATATTCATACAGATGTACCGGCTTAAGTTCTCCTGTATCTCGATTGTACAGCCTTAAAGAATCCGGAGTTCCTCTCCATTCCAGATAGAAACCTTCTCCCCACAGTTCAAACTCACGGCCGGCCCTGGGGGTCACCACATCCACGGCCAGCGTCCCTATGACGCCGGACTTATGTTTCAGAAGGACCTGGTAGGTGTCGTCATAATCAATATCCAGACCCGACAGCTTTCCGTGAACCGCCTCCACGGCTTCCACGTCCCCGAACGCATCCAAAAGCCATGGAAGCTCTATGGCGAATATCTCCCTGCACCCGTTCGTTATCTTCTGCCCTGCAAAAAACTCCCTGTAGGATTCCCATGGATGCCACTCCGGAAGGTACTGGCCGATATGGTAACGGTACGTCATTCCCTGTATTCTGTCCTTTGCCTTCTCCTTTATATACCGGATTTCCCTGCGGTAGAGAAAGGTGGAGGAGAGAAACAGCACCTTTCCCTGTTTTTTCGCCAGCGCCATGTTCTCCTCATAGCCCTGGTCTGTCAGGTTCAGTTCCGTAAACACGTGAAGCCCCCGGTTTAAACACTGATTAATAATGGAGGCGTGGGACAGCGGAGAGGTGGAGATTACCGCACAGTCTATGGCATGTTCTTTAGCCGCCTTCTCGAAACTGGCGTATGTCTCTATGCCGAAAAGCCGCTGTGCCTCTGTGCGTCTTTCCTCCTTAAAGTCCAGTCCGATTATCTTCCAGTCATGGTCTGAAAGCCCTTCTTGTCTTACATACTGCTGTAAGAGTCGGATCCTTCTCTTCCCCATGGATCCTAATCCGATTACCAGAACATTCATATCATGCACACCTCCCAATATGAGGATATGCATTTTTATGCACCATCTGATATCTACTTAAAATACCCCCCCGCAGTCTCCTGTGGATCAATTCCGCATACAGGAAATCCAGCTCTGTATCAATATCAATACTTCTTTCCTGCTCCATGATATAAGCAAAGCTCCCCTTTCTGTACAGATTGCCATCTGTCCGCAGTTCTTCAACCAGCGCGAAATAGATCGCCCCGTTAATGCGGTAGTATGGTTTAGCCTCCTGCCTCCTTACATTGTGCTCCTGCCTGATAAATCCATCAAGGCTGTTGTCTTCCCGCAGCATATTGTACCAAAGCGGTGTATGTTCCGCTTCGCATACGGATATAACGGCAATGGCAGACCGCTCCCGAAATATGTGGTATGCGGCCTCAATGTCTTTCCATGTCCGCAGAGGCGATGTGGGCTGGAGAAGGCACACCACATCAAAATACTGCCCTATTTCCTCATATCCATCCAGCACCTCCTTCACCACGTCCCAGGAAGCGGCTCCATCGCCCGAAGCCTCCTTACTCCTCAAAAAAGGCACCTCAGCTCCCCAATTCCTGGCAATCTCTGCATACTCCGGCGAATCCGTCGATACCATAACCCGCTCAAATATCCCGGTTTCCCTGGCGGCCTCTATGGTATAGGCCATCAGCGGTTTTCCGTCCAGCAATCTTATATTTTTGTTTTTCAGCCCTTTTGACCCGCTTCTTGCCGGTATGACTGCCAGATTTCTCATGGCTGCTTCACCTGCCTCTCTATGTGATATCATAAAAATGTTTCTTCAAATCCACCTCTACCCCGCACAGCTTTTCCTCCAGAATCGCGATGATCCGGTCAGAAGTCTTTCCGTCCCCATAAGGATTGGCTGCCGCTGCAAGTCTCTGCCTGAACGGTTCTTCCCCAGCCTGCTTCATCGCCTGAATAATAGCGGTTTTTTCCGGGATACAGTCGATCACGCTGTCTGCCCGAATCCTGCCTTTCTGCCTGTCCCCGATGTTCACCGTAGCCACATGAAAGGAGGGCGCTTCTATCAGTCCGCTGGACGAATTGCCGATGACCATGCGGCTGTACCGCACCGCGGACAGATACCGCACCATCCCCAGGGAATCGTAAAGCCTCACGTTGTCATGGCGCCTGGCGTAGGACTCCAGCATCTGGTTAATCACTCTCCCGCCCTTATCCGCGTTGGCTTTTGTCATGAGAAACTTCCAGTCCGGAAATGCTTCCAAAGCTCCAAAAAGCTCCTCCGCCTGATTCCCGGCACTGTTCTTCTCCAGCGTAACCGGGTGAAACGTCACCACACCGTAAGGAACATCCAGCTTTACCTGCAGCTCTTTTTCCAGCTCCCCTTTCTCCATCAGCTTTGTATGCAGCGCATTCTCCACCCCCATGGCCCCGACGCAGAATACCCGGTCCGGCTCCTCGCCCATCTGGATGATCCTTCTGCGGTACGCCTCCGTGCTGGCCATGTGAAGATAGCTCATCTTGGTAATAGCATGGCGGACCGCTTCATCCACCGCCCCTTCCGTGGTTTCCCCGCCGTGGAGATGGATGATGGGAACTCCCTCGTTCATGGCGGCACAGGCTGCTGCCAGCGTTTCGTACCGGTCGCCCAGCAAAAGAACCGCGTCCGGCACGGACTCCGCGAAATATTCCCCAAAGCTGATGAGAGCCAGGCCCATGCTCTTGGAGATCGCTGCCGGAGTGTCGGAGCTTAACAGCATCTCGATCTTTTTATGAATCACAATGCCGTCTCTTTCGATCTCACGGTAGGTAAGACCAAACTCCGGTGACAGATGGGCTCCTGTCACCGCCACCAGAACCTGAAATGCAGAGCTGGCGGCCAATTTTTCGATGATGGGTTTTAAAAGCCCGTATTCGGCACGGGTTGCTGTGACCACGCATATCTTCTTTTTCATTTTAATCTCCTTGTTTTGCCGGTCAGTCTGATCCGTGAACCCTTTTTTTAATGATCAGATTAGGGCTCTGCCCAAAAACCATGCAGTTATCGGGTATATCCTCATTGATGACATACGCGTTAGCTGAAAGAGTCACGTAATCACCGATATGACTGCGCCCCAAAACTTTTGAGTTGGAATACATCATGACATGACTGCCTATTGTCGGATAACTCAATCTGCCCTGATGCCGCGATCCGCCTACCGTACAGCCCTGATAAAAGAAAAAATAATCCCCATATTGCGCCCGTCCCATAACTGCCCCCAGCGGATGTTCACATGACCAGTGTGCCGGAAGACTGATCTCATAAAACAATTCCACCCCATGGAGCATCCGGTTCAGGGAATATAGTTTATCAGCAAGTTCAGTGTTTCCACCTCTATATACACCGCGGCTTAATTGATATAAAAAGTTACAGTACATAACCCCGTTAAAGGCGTTGATTTTTCCATTAAAATATTTATTTGTGAAACCACTGAGGGATTGGATTGTCTTTTCTTCGGCCTCTGCAAATACCCCCGTGTTTCAAAATGCATGTTTCTTCCTCTGTCAGAAGAAACATATGCTCCAGCTGATGTCTTGTTATCTCTGCTATATCCATCTCAGCCCCTCTACAGTTCAATCAGCTCGTCTTCCTCAAAATCCCGCACGGCACGCATTCCCATGACCTCATTCCATCTCATGGGATTCACCCCGTTTCCGGGCCTTTTGGTCGTCAGGTTATCCGGACTGAACCTCTCTCCCTTCCTGATCCCGCGCCTGGCCACTATACTCTTCCTGGACACTTCCATGTTCTTCTTTTCCGACTCTGCGGGAACCTTGATCCCATCCCCTAACGCTTTCTCCACATTCCTTATGGCTCTTATCATAGCTTTCAGTTCCTCCGGCTCCAGGCTTGCCTTGTGGTCAGGGCCGGGCATATTTCTGTCCATGGTAAAATGCTTCTCGATGACACATGCCCCCATGGCGACTGCTGCAACAGGTATTTCCATACCTGTGGTATGGTCGGAATATCCCACCCTGCAGCACAGCTTCTCCCCCATGGCAATCATGGCCCGCAGATTCACTTCCTCCACCGGCGCCGGGTACTCCGTTGTACAGTGAAGAAGCGTAATCCTGCCGGCCCCATGGCTTTTCAGAACCTCTGCGGCGTCCTCCACTTCCTTAAGCGTGCTCATCCCTGTGGACAAGATAACCGGTTTCCCTGTTCTGGCTGTTTCAACCAGGTAGGGATAGTTGGTGATCTCTCCCGACGGTATCTTCCACATATCCTGCAACGGCTCCAGCAGACGGATGCTGTCAATATCAAAGGGCGTTGAAAGGAACGTAATCCCCACTTCCCTGCAATAATCCGCCAACGTGTAAAAGTCCTCCTTTTTGAGC
>JAAWHK010000112.1 GCA_022795805.1 Hungatella sp.
AGGAATGAATAAATCGCATGTGAATTGTCAATGTGCTTCAGTTGCTGGAAACGACTGGGGCATTTTTATTTTAGTGACGGTCGAAAATTAAGCGTTTACAAAAAATACCCCGAAGCCGTATATGTTTCTTGGTTTTTATGTATTCGGTCAGGTTTACAATCTGCTCATCCGTTATGACTCCGCTGCGGTTCTCCCCCACTTCCAATTCCATGAGAACCTCATAGGGCTTCTCACATCCGGCAAATTCCTTTTCGATTTCGTCTATCTGAACGGTATTGTCCACGCCGCTTCGGATGGTAATTCTCTCATGAAGGGCACGGATCCGCCGATATTTTGAAATTCCTACCACTTCATTGGCAATGAAAATATCCGTTATTCCGTTGTCTGCCATCACTTGGGCTTCCTCGGTTTTTGCCACAGCAATTCCCACAGCCCCTGCCTCCATCTGCTTCTTTGCAAAAAAAGGCATTTTGTGAGTCTTGGTGTGAGGACGCAGCTTTAAGCCCAATTCTTCTGCTCTTCTCTGCATATTCTGTATATTTTCCTCCGCCTGCTTGATATCAATCAAAAGAGACGGTGTATCCAGTTCACGATATAAAGTCATCCTCGTTCCTCCTATGGATCCTATTAAGAATAGTTCATGGCTGTGGCGGCCATCAGAAGGACACAGCCCACTGCACACCAGATGGCGAACAGCTTGATGGCATACTTGAACCATTTGCCAAAAGGAATTCCCAGGGCTCCTACAAACCCCATAGTGGCTGCCGCATGAGGTAAAATAAAGTTGCAGAACCCGTCTCCAAAGTTAAATGCCAAAACAGCCGTCTGTCTGGACATACCCACCAGATCCGCTACAGGCACAAAGATGGGCATGGTGGTGGCCGCCTGACCTGAACCGGAGGTCACAAAGAGATTAATAACCACATGTGCAAAAAACATAAGAGGCGCTTGAACCATCTTGGGAACATTGGACAGCATAGCCGCCAGATTATATACAATCGTATCCAAAATATTTCCCTCAGTCAGAATGGCAGAGATTACATAGGCAAAGCCGATCATCATCGCTGTGCTGCACATGCCTTTTACACCCTTCATAAATTCCTGACAGAGTTTGTTGGGATCCATGCGGAAACTGATGCCTGCTAAAAGTCCCATATACATAAAGATGCTGGCAGCCAGAGGGTTGGTCAGTTCTCCCTTCACCCCTTTATAGACCATGAATCCCAGACCGCAGAGGGTGATGACGCCGGGAAGAACATGTTTTTTCTCTAATTTGGGGGCTTTTGACAGATCAAAATCCATGACTCCTGATACATCTACCCCGTACATATAGCTTTTTGTGGGATCTATCTTTATCCTGGCCCCGTAGCGCAGAATGTAGATGATTGTTACAAGATAGAAAGGAATCATGCAGAACAGCCGATACCCCATGCCGGAAAATGTAGCCAGCTCAGCTACCTGTTGGGCTGTACCTGTGTTGGAAAGGTTCATGGCTCCGCAGGAGAAGCCTACGGCGCCTCCCAGCAAAATGACCGATACGCCCACAATTGCATCCATGCCCATGGATGTCGCAATAAGAAGTCCCAAAGGTGCCAGGGGAATAAATGCATTCAGGTTAATCGGTACACAGAGTACCGCGAAAACCGCCGTCACCAGACTGAGGATCATCCATTCCTTTCCCGATGCCTTCTGGCTCATGGTAGATGCCAGGCCCTGAAACAGTCCGGTGCTTAAGATAATACCCAGGCCGCCGCCGCTGCACAAAAGAACCCATATTATATTACGCGCGCTGTTCAGTCCGTCCACCACATAGTTTAAGACCCCCAGAGGATTGACAGGGCTGGACTCAATATAATGGAAGCTGGCCGGGTCTACAATGGTCTGTCCTGCATCGTTTTTCGTCCTCACATATTCTCCCGCCGGAATCACATAGGTAAGAACAGCCGCAAGAATCATTACCCCTACAATGATTACCAGGGAATCCGGTATTGCCATTTTTTTCTTTTCCGCAATCTCTTTGTTCATGATTTGTACGTTTCCTCCGTAAATTATTTTATTCGGTATTCTTTCAGAAACTCCTGGTTAATATCCAGTCCCGCGCCTGCGGCGCTGCCTGGAGATACAGTGCCGTCCTTTGCGTTGAAATGTAGAGGATTTTTAAAGGAGTCATAGATTTTTGCGTCATACTGCGGCGGATAAAATTCTGCCATGATTACCTCCGGAACCCCGCAATCCAAATGAACATGTACCTGCTGCTGTCCATGAGGGCTCAAAGCTGTCCCATGGGCCTGGGCGTATGCGCAGATTTTCAAATACTGAGTAATTCCGCCCATACTGCACGCATCGGGATTTAAGATATCTGGCTTGGACTGGTTGATCAGGTCGCGGAATCCATATATGGTATATTCATTCTCACCGGCTGCCAGAGGAATGCGGCTCTTTTCGCCAAACATCCGCATTCCCTCATAATCATCCTGTATTACCGGCTCTTCGAACCAATAAGGCTCATATTCTTCGATCCTGCGGCCAAATTCTACTGCCTCATAGCTGCGGTAGGCGCAGTTGGCGTCTACCATAAGGCGGACATCATCACCGATTGCCTGGCGGACTGCCTTTACCCGCCGGGCATCCTCTTTCATACTCAGGACACCCACCTTCATCTTCACATTCTTCACGCCCCAGCTTACATACTCCTCCATCTCCTTCTGAAGCTCTTTAATTCCCTTTCCCTCTGCGTAATAACCGCCTGCAATATAACAAGGCACGCTGTCCCGGTAACCTCCCAGAAGCTGATAAAGCGGCATCTTTGCTGCTTTGCTCCGGATATCCCAGAGGGCGATATCCAGGGCTGAAATGCTTCTTGTGGAGATGCTCCTTCTGCCCAGAAATTTGGGAACCCACATATTCTCCCAGAGGCGCTCCGTGTTCAGAGGATCTTCTCCTATAAGAAAAGGTTTCAAATACTCCACATAATCCACATTGTAGCTTGTTCCATAACCGGTGATTCCCTCATCTGTCTCAATAACGGCCAGGTTCAGCTCGTTATGGGTGAAAATATGTTTGCCATTCTGGATGGGCTTATCCTTGGGCCATCGGTAGCTCCTGGCATATACATCAGTAATTCTCATGATGCTTCCTCCGATTTTGTTTGATATTTTTATTGTATCCCTTTCCTCCGATTCCGTCCAATTTCATTTTTGTGCATGTTCTATAACTTTTTTGTTAGTATATTTACAAATATAAAGAATTTGTATAAAATAAGTTGTGGGACGTATTTCTTAAAAGACAGGAGGTTTCTATGGAGGCTTTCGATTATGTGCTTATGATCGCGGAAGAACGGAATATGACAACAGCGGCAGCCAGGCTGTTTATAACCCAGCCGGCTCTCACCCTGCGCATCAACCGTCTGGAAAGCAAACTGGGATTCCGGATTTTCGATCGCTCGAAGTCTCCGGTGGAGATCACAAGAGAAGGGGAAGTTTACATTCAGGAGATGAGAAAAATCTGCTATGCCCGGCAGCAGCTTCAGAGAAAGCTGGAACGGATGCTCAGAGGAGATCAGGATCATCTTGACATCGGGATAGGAATTACCCGCGGGCGGGTCTGGCTTCCTACCCTGCTGCCCTATATACAGAAAGAGAACCCGGATCTTCTGATCCAGGTTCATGAAGCCTCAGACGGCATACAGGAGGAACTCCTCAAAAATAATGAGATCGATGTGGGGATTCTGGGTTCAACCGTGGTATCCCAGGAATTGTCTGCCATCCCCCTCGGCACGGAAAAAATGTTTTTTGCGGTTCCCCAGGATTCTCCTGTTCTCTCCGGCCTGGATATCTCTCATAATGATGAGAACCATCCATGCCTCATAGAAGCCGCCAGACTGAACAATCAGGTTTTTATCCATGGTTCCCAGCCCTATGGCCTGACACGTTACTTCAATCTTATATGTTCCCTGTATCATATCAATCCTAAGTATACGCTGAATGTAGGAAACAGTGAGACGGCTTATTTTCTCGCCGGAGCCGGCATGGGTATCACACTGACGCTCTCTTTTATGCATCAGTATCCTTTTCATCAGGGAGACACTGCAAGGCCTATTCTCTGCTCGATCAAAGATGTGCCTCTTACACGCACGATTCTTTTGGCATTCAGGGCAAGCCGCAGTGAAGATCCCTTGATTCTATGGATAGAGCAGGCAATCCGGCAGTTATTTTTTCAGAAAAGTCATCGTGGCAGTGAAAATGTGATTTAAAAATTTAAGCAGGAAAACAACCTGTTTATCGGTCATCTTCCTGCTTGAATGCTCACTTATTCATCCGGAATTTCTATAAATATTCCTTTATCGTAAGTTCCGTCTGTCCTCCAATCTTTTTACTTACCAATTCAACTAAACCACCACCGGCTGAAGCCGGTGGGTTTGGACTGGCTGCTGAAGCAGCCTAAAGTTGTCCGACCTCGAAGTTATCGCTCTTCTTTCGTTTTTC
>JAAWHK010000021.1 GCA_022795805.1 Hungatella sp.
GTAGGCGACCTGGCGGACAGCTGGGAGTACATAGATGATGTGACCGTGGAGTTTACCCTGAAGGAGGGCGTAAAGTTCCACGACGGTTCCACGCTGACAGCGGAGGATGTAAAGTTCTCCCTGGAGAGCCAGAAGGAGTCTCCCAAGGTAGGCCATCTGGTATCCATGATTGACTCCGTTGAGGTTAAGGACGACACCCATTTTGTGATTCATATGAACGAGCCCTCCAACGCCCTGGTTTCTTCTCTGAACCATTCAGGCTGTGCGATTTTCAGCAAGGCTCATGTGGAGAAGCTTCTGGCAGATGGCAAGAAGATAGAGGATGAGCCCATGGGAACCGGCCCATACAAGTTTGAGAACTGGACCCCCGGCGCTTCCTTCAGCCTTGTGAAGAATCCGGACTACTTTAACCCGGAGCGGGCGGCTCAGAACGACAAGCTGACCTTCAAGGTTATCTCCGAGGATTCCGCCAGAACCATCGCCCTGGAGAACGGGGAGCTGGATCTGCTTATCAGCGTTCCCACCACGGACGCGGGAAAGATTCGGGACAACGACAAGCTGGCTCTGGACGAGTATGTGTCCACCCATGTGGAGTATTTTACCGTCAACGAGAGCAAGGCTCCTTTTGACAATGTGAAGCTGAGACAGGCTTTAAGCCATGCAATCAACAAGGCCGACATCGTGGTTGCGTCCGTGAACAACGAGGGACAGACCTTTGATAACTATATCGGCGCGGCGGCCATCGGCTACTACGATGTGGTTACCAAGTATGACTATGATGTGGAGAAGGCAAAAGCTCTTCTGGCCGAGGCCGGCTATGCAGACGGATTTACCTTCACCTGCTATGTGGCAGGCTCCACCCGCGCGACGACAGCCACCGTTATTCAGGCCAACCTTGCAGAGCTTGGCATCACCATGAATATCGAGCAGATGGAGGCGTCCACCTTCTATGAGAAGACTGGCAACGGAGAGCACGATGCCTGCCTGGCAGGCTGGGTTGCCAACGCGGAGCCGGACAACACCTATCGTCCGCTGTTTACCAGTTCCAACTCCGGTGCAGGCGGAAACCGTTCCTTCTACAAGAATCCGGAGGTTGACAAGCTGGTGGACGACGCTGCGGTGAACCGGGACAAGGCGGCGGTTCAGAAGGACTATGAGACCATCCTTAAGACTCTGTCCGACGAGGCGGTTTGGGTTCCTTTGTACTCCCCGACGGGTCTGATTGCCCGCAATGCCAACTTAAAGGGCATGACTCCGTCCCCGATTCAGATGCATGATTTTTATGCGCTTCACTATTAATCCGGAGCGGTATAGTTAGTTAGACGTGTGATTGTCACCAACCCCATGGTTGGTGACAATTATACTAAGGAAGTACGCCGCAAGCGTACACTTGTCAATATGAAAGCGATATAAAGCGTACCAAAGTATTTAAGGAGGAATTCACCATGCATAAATACGTCATCAAACGTCTTATCATGTTAATACCGGTAGTGATAGGTGTCTCCTTCCTGGTTTTCTTTATTATGTCTCTGGCGCCGGGAGATACGGCCAGGACCATCCTTGGGGAGGATGCCCCCATAGAGGCCATAGAGGCATTGAATGAGGAATTAGGGCTCAACGACCCGGTGCTGATTCGGTACGGGCGTTACATGGTTGGGCTCGCCCACGGAGACCTGGGTACTTCTTACAAATCCGGACGTTCTGTGTTTACCGAGGTTATGTCCAGATTTCCGGATACTCTGAAACTGGCATTCTGGGGGATGATCTTTGCCGTGGTCCTGTCCATCCCCATCGGCATTATTTCGGCCACAAAGCAGTATTCCCTTATAGACAGCGTCAGCATGGTCTTTGCCCTTCTGGGTGTGGCCACCCCCAACTTCTGGCTGGGTCTGATGCTTATCATCGGTTTTTCCCTCCATCTGCGGTGGTTCCCCTCCGGCGGTTCGGAAGGGTGGAAGGCCCTGGTGCTTCCGGTTATCACCCTGGGCACCGGCTGTATGGCCAACATTACACGAACGACCCGCTCCTCCATGCTTGAGGTTATTCGCCAGGACTACATCCGCACGGCCAAGGCCAAGGGCGTGGGCTACAGAAGCGTTATCTATAAACATGCACTGAAAAATGCCCTGATCCCCGTGGTGACGGTTATCGGACTTCAGTTCGGCTCTCTCCTGGGAGGCGCCGTGCTGACGGAGGCCGTGTTCTCCTGGCCGGGAGTGGGCACGTACCTGGTGAACAGCATAAAGGCAAAGGACACGCCTGCGGTGCTTGGATGCGTGATCATTTTCTCCATCTGTTTCAGCATCGTGAATCTGTGTGTGGATATCCTTTACGCTTACATAGATCCAAGAATCAAGTCAAAATACAAATAAGGAGGTGACAGCAATGGAGAATAAGAAAGCAAAGAAGCGTTCCATGACCGTGGAAGTGTGCCAGCGTCTGGCCAGAAACAAGATGGCTATGCTGGGACTGGCGATCCTGGTGGTCCTGGTGCTGTGCGCGGTGTTTGCCGATGCCATAGCGGATTATGAAACCAAGGTTGTCGCCCAGAATATTGCCAACCGTCTAAAGGGGCCCAGCGCGGAGCACTGGTTCGGCACCGATGAGTTCGGAAGAGATATTTTTGCCAGGATCATTCACGGATCCAGGGTGTCTTTGGTGGTGGGACTGATCTCCGTGTCCGTTTCTTTGATACTTGGCGGTATTTTGGGGGCGTTTGCGGGATTTTACGGCGGCAGGATTGACAACGTTATCATGCGCGTCATGGATATTTTCCTGGCAGTGCCCAGCACCCTTCTGGCCATGACCATCGTGGCGGCTCTGGGAAGCAGCCTGGTGAACGTGATGCTGGCCATCGGCGTCTCCGGTATTCCCACCTACGCCAGGATCGTCCGGGCGGCGGTTATGAGCGTGAAGGACCAGGAGTTTGTGGAGGCGTCCCGGGCCATCGGGGCAACCAATGTAACCACGATCTTCAGGGAGATTATCCCCAACTGCCTGGCGCCTATCATCGTTCAGGCCACTCTGTCCGTGGCGGGGGCTATTTTGTCCACGGCGTCCTTAAGCTTTATCGGTCTGGGCGTTCAGCCGCCGGATCCGGAGTGGGGCGCCATGCTTTCGGGAGGACGGAACTTCCTTCGGGACGCGGTGCATCTGACTTTGTTCCCCGGGCTTGCCATCGTGATCACCATTCTGGCCCTGAACCTGCTGGGAGACGGGCTTCGGGATGCCCTTGACCCAAGACTTAAACAGTAGTAAGGAGGCAGGAAATGGCAGAACATGATACCAACTATACATTGGAGATAAAGGATCTGGAGGTTCAGTTCAAGACCGTAGACGGCGTGGTAAAGGCGGTCAACGGCATTGACCTGGTCATTGAGAAGGGCAAGACCCTGGGACTGGTGGGGGAGACGGGAGCAGGAAAGACGACCACGGCTCTGGCCATCCTCCGGCTTGTGCCGGACCCGCCGGGCAAGATCACCGGAGGTTCCATCACATTGGAGGGAAAGGATCTGTTTTCCTACAGTGAGAAGGAGATGGAGGGCATCAGAGGCAGTCAGGTGTCCATGATCTTCCAGGATCCTATGACTTCTTTAAACCCGGTTATGACGGTGGGGGATCAGATTGCTGAGGTTATCCAGCTCCATGAGAAGATCGACCAGAAGGAGGCCCTTAAGAAAGCCAAGGCCATGCTTGAGATGGTGGGGATCCCGGGGAACCGGGGCACAGAGTATCCCCATCAGTTTTCCGGCGGTATGAAGCAGAGGGTTATCATCGCCATGGCCCTGGTGTGCAATCCCCATCTTCTGATCGCGGACGAGCCCACCACGGCCCTGGACGTGACCATCCAGGCGCAGGTGCTGGATCTGATGCAGAAGCTGAGGGAAAAGTACGGCACATCCATGCTGATGATTACTCACGATCTGGGGATTGTGGCGGAAGTGTGCGACAACGTGAGCATTATGTATGCCGGGCGCATCGTGGAGCACGGCACACTGGAGGATATTTTCAACAGCACAAGCCACCCGTACACGGAAGGGTTATTCGGGTCCCTGCCCAATATTGACAACCGCAGCGAGGAGCTGAAACCCATCCCCGGGCTGATGCCGGATCCCACGGATCTGCCGCCGGGGTGTGCGTTCCATCCCAGGTGCAAGTACTGCAAAGACATCTGCAAGAGCCGGGTTCCGGCGGTGACAAAGCTTTCCGACACCCACATGGTGGCCTGCCTGGCCTATGAGGAGGGTACGGGAGTGACTTTAGGAGGTGACGGCCATGAGTGATATCCTGTTGGATGTGAAGAATCTTAAAAAATATTTTAATACGCCGGGCGGGGTGCTTCACGCGGTGGACGACGTGTCCTTTTCCCTGGAGAGGGGGAAGACCCTGGGCGTTGTGGGGGAGTCGGGCTGCGGCAAGTCCACCACGGGGCGGGCTATTCTCCGGCTTCATGAGCCTACCAGCGGGGAAGTATTTTTTGAGGGCAGGGATATTACGAAAGTATCCAGCCAGGAGATGCGCCGCCTCCGGTCCCAGATGCAGATCATTTTCCAGGACCCCTTCGCGTCCCTGAACCCCAGGAAGACGGTCAGTGAGATCATCGGGGAACCCTTGAGGCTTTACAAGGTACATAAGAACAAGAAGGAGCAGCAGGATCATGTGCTGCAGCTGATGGAGCTGGTGGGCCTTTCGGAGAGGCTGGTGAACACCTACCCCCATGAGCTGGACGGAGGACGGCGGCAGAGGATCGGCATCGCCAGGGCTCTGGCCATGAGACCTAAGTTTATCGTGTGCGATGAGCCGGTGTCCGCTCTGGACGTGTCGATTCAGGCCCAGATCCTGAATCTGCTGAAGCAGCTGCAGCATGATCTGGGGCTTACATATATTTTCATTACCCATGATCTTTCGGTGGTGAACTATTTCTCCGATGAAATCATGGTCATGTATCTGGGAAAGGTGGTGGAGCACGCGTCCGCTCAGCAGCTCTTTGAGCATCCCACCCATCCCTACACCAAGGCGCTTCTGTCGGCCATTCCGGTGCCCAGGCTGTGGGAGAAGAAAAAGCGGATCCTGCTTAAAGGGGAGATCACTTCTCCGATCGATCCGAAGCCGGGATGCCGGTTCGCCCCCAGATGTGAGTACGCAAAGCCGGAGTGTTTTGAGAGGACTCCGGAACTTAAGGAGAACGAGAAGGGGCATTTTACGGCCTGCCATTTTAGTGAGGAATTTTAAACATATAGGAGATGCGATGATGGAATATAAGATTGATAATGAGTTTGTGTTAAAGTGCCTTGAGGAGATTATAGGTACTCCCAGTCCGGTGAGTTACTATGAGGAGATCAACCCGGTGATTGAGAAGTACGCGGGGATGTTCGGGCAGAAGGTGACTTATGACAGGAAGCATACGGCTTATATTGCGATCGAGGGGGAGGACAACTCAAAGACCGTTATGGTGGGAGCACACCTGGATACTCTGGGCATGGTAGTCCGCAGGATCGACGATAACGGATGTCTGCGCATCCGCCAGCTGGGAGGCTTAAATTTCCCCAGCCTGGAGGGGGAGACGGTCCATGTGGTTACCAGGGAGGGGAAGAAGTACAGCGGCATTATGGCCTGTCAGTCCCATTCCGTCCACGTGTTTGACGACGCCAAGACGCTGGAGAGAAATGAGAATACCATGATCATCAGCCTGGATGAGGATGTCCACACCAGGGATGAAGTGAGGGCTCTGGGGATCCGTCACGGGGATATTATCTATCCGGAAACTCATTTCCAGTGCACGGAGAAAGGGTTTGTGAAGTCCAGATTTTTGGACGACAAGGCGGCTGTGGCGGCATGTTTCGGGATGTTAAAGTACCTGACCGACAACGGGCTGAAGCCTAAGTACAGGACTCTTCTGGCGTTTCCTCATTTTGAGGAGATCGGTCTCGGGGGGACGTATGTGCCGCCTGAGGTGGAGGAGTTTGTGGCCGTTGATATCGGGCTTATCGGGCCGGACTATGACGGCGACGAGCATTCGGTCAGCATCTGCCGCAAGGATGCGGCTACGCCCTATGACAGAGCGCTGACCAACCGGCTTATTGACCAGGCAAAGAAGGCCGGGTGCAAGTATGCGGTGGATATCTTCTATCGGTACGGAACGGACGCCAACGCGGCGCTGAAGGCGGGAAATAATGTGGCGGCCGGCGCTTTCGGGATGGCTGTGTTCGGCAGCCATGCCATGGAGCGGTGCCATATGGACGGGATTGAGAATACGGCGAAGCTGATTACGGCGTATGTGCTGGATATAAGATAGAGATGAAACATCCGTAAATTTCCATGGTGTAAAGCTCTGTTTAATATGACAGAGGCTTTACACCTTTTTATTTGCTTTCAGGACTGCATCCCCTGTTTGTGAAAGCAGCTGTTTAAGATACACAGTATAACAGGAAACGCGATTACATAACAAAACGAATATCGAAACGCCGTTGACAAAGGCGTTGACAGAAACAAAGTTCCTGTGACGCCGAGTACGGGCAAAATGATCAGTATGCCTCTTTTGTCTTTCAGGGAAAGAGACATGAATCCGCAGATAACGGTCAGCCACAGACATTGCCCCGCTCCCAGGTAATTGACAGAAGAGAAAATCTTTCGGATCAGAGAACCTAACGTTTCCGGAAGTATGGGAATATAGCCGGCCTGCTGCTGCGCTCCGGTTTGCGGCAGGGTATATACATAGCCTGGATCATGGCCAAAGACGGACTGCATCGACAACCGGCTGTCATTTGCCGAAATAACGGCAGTCCAGATACCGTATGTCTGATAAAGCCACGCGGTTGTGTACTCTTTCAGATTCTCCCTGGCCATGTGTCCCCAGGTTTTCATAAAAAGCCGTTCATTGTAATTGAGCCAGTACCTGTTGAAATCGTCACTCCATTTAATCATGTCTACTACCATGGGATTATAGCTTTCTTTCCATCGTTCCAAAGGGAAGAGATTCTCCAGAACTTCTGTATCCTCCGAAGAAATATCCTTTTCTTTTACCAGCGTGTATGCTATCTGCTGCAGAGGAATGGCCAGCTTCTCCTGAACCAGGTTGCCGTAGGACCAGTCGCGATGAAGGAGCAGACAGAGGATCATGAAAGCGGACACAAGAATCCTGCTCTTGCGGTCCACTAAGAAAAGTGCGGCAGCCAGCAGCACGATAATAATATAAAAGCCGTTATTTCGGATTGCCATGGTTCCCACAAACGAGACAACGAGAAGCAGGACATGCCATGGGTTATAGAGCCATTTCCGGGTAACCGTTGTCTCGTAAAATGCGATGGAAGCCAGGGTGAGGAAATAGCCGAAAAGCGTATCTTTCACCAAGGATATATTGTAATGACCGATTATGGGCAGAAAGGCATAGTACAGCGTCAGACATAGTAGAATCTTTTTATTGAATCCCTTTCCGGCGAGCCAATACAGGATATATGATACGGCCAGCGAACAGATGAGAATCTGCACCCATGTCAGAAGCATCAGTCCCCAGGAGATACTGCCGGTAAGCCATGAAAAGAAGTGTACTCCGCCGGACAGGAACAGGATATAGAGAAAGGAATGCTGCGTTGCCATGTCCATGCCGTATTCGATGATATAGTTGGTATCTCCCATGAGAAAGCATGGATTATTGGCTAAAAGCTGCAGGCTCCATGAGGCTGTTGTGAGGGCAAACGGAAACCAGAAACATTTCTTTGGGGATATGGGCCCGGCTGGTTTCCGGAAATCGCAGTTTGCGTTTATAAAATGCAATGCGGTGTAACATGCCGTTCCCAACAAAAGCCCGATAAAAAACCATTTAAAATCTCTGAATTCCAGTTTCAATAATTCTTCCGAATAAAAATCAATTTCTAAAACCCTGTGGGAAAACAGATTGACAAAACCAATTAAAATCCCGAAACAAGAAGCAATGACCAGATCCTTTTTATTTTTCGTCATAGACAGATTACCTCGATTAATATTTTTCATACCTTTTTATAATACCCCCGGAACATGTCGGTATGCTTTAAATGCGAAGGATAACGGCAGTTCCATGCAGATCGCACAGGGGAACCAGGGGCAGCGAACCGTGGATTTTCTCATAGTCGTCCACTGCCTGGGCCGCTCCTCTGAAACGGCGGCTGCTGTAATCGTGGAGCAGGATCATGCCGCCTTCATGGAGACGGGGATAAAAATATTCAAGCCCTGCCAGGATAGGGGCGTAGAGGTCCGCATCCAGGCTGACCAGGGCATAGCGGCACGCTTCCAGCCCGGCTGCGCTCTCCGGAAAATACCCCTTGTGGAACAGCGCCCGTTCCGGGTAGGGTAGGCGGCTGCGGACACAGGAAATGCTTGTGTCGGAAAAATCACCTTCCTGAGCCCGGGAACACTCCCGCTTCGTCTCTTCCCGAATATCGCGGGGATCAAAGCCTTCAAAGGTGTCAAAAAGATGTAAGGGACGGTGGGGAAAAAGGGCATTCAGCTGCCAGGCCAGATCCCCTCTGTAGACGCCCAGCTCCGCGATATGGCCGGGGACGCCGGTCTGCGTGATGCGGCGGGCCATACGCAAGAGGGTGGCGCTGCGGATGTCAAACCGGCGGTAGAGCCGATCCAGAAGGAGAAATTCACCCTTAAATCCGGCCGCCTCTGCCTGGCTTTTCAGCTGCGCGGTTCTGGCAGCGTCGGTGACGGCGATGAAGGCGCAGTCCGGCTGAAGGAGGACTGCATCCTCCACGGACATGACAGGAACCCCTGCGATCCGTGAACCGCGGAGGGAAGGGTTGTTGTCCCCGAAAGCCGCAAGCTTTGTGTGGGCGGTATTTATAAGGCCGGCGCAGGCCTGACCGAACTGGCCCGCGCCCAGAATAATGATCGTATCCATAGAGACTCCTTTAGAGAAAAATATTTGGTACGTCCTGTCATAGATTATAGCCGAGAACAGGTCAAAGTGCAAGAAAACTGTGGGACAGGCTGACATTTTTGCTTTCAGGGGCAATAAATGATAAAAATGTATCCCCTGCTACTTGTCATAGCGGTTGTTTTCATGTACAATAGACAATAACAATCAGAGAAAGGGAATGAAATCTATATGAAAGTGACAGGTGCGGTGCTGGTGGCAGCCGGACTGTCGTCCCGCATGGAGGCGTTTAAGCCCATGCTTCCGTTTGGAAACTCCACGATCTCCCTTCACATTGTGAACATGTTAAAGGACATGGGGATCGATCCCATCGTGGTAGTGACCGGATTTCGAGGCGACGAACTGCAGCAGCACCTTTCGTTTACAGGCGTACGGTTTGCAAAAAACGAACGGTATCGGGAAACACAGATGTTTGATTCTGTGTCCATCGGCATCCGGGCCATCAGCAGTGACTGTGACCGCCTCATGATCCTTCCGGTGGATCTTCCGGCCATTATGCCGGACACCATACGGCAGCAGCTGATGATCGACGCGCCCATTATCCGCACGGTGTGCCGCGGAGAGCCGGGCCATCCCATTATGCTGTGGAGCGATGTGGCAAAGCAGCTGCAAAGTTATAAAGGGGAGGGAGGCCTGCGGGGGGCCATCGAGAACTCGGGAATCGCCATCACCAACGTGGAGGTGGACGACGAGGGGATCTACCGGGATCTGGACACGCGGGAACAGTACCAGGAGCTTCTGGACTGGAACTACCAGAGAGGCCAGGGCTATCCGATCCGTCCCCAGATACAGGTTCGCCTGACGGCCAGCGAACCCTTTTACGGGCCGGGCGTCCAGCAGCTTTTGCACTGGATCGGACAGACAGGCTCCCTCCAGGAGGCATGCCAGCATATGGACATCTCCTACAGCAAAGGGCGGAAGATGATAAAGCAGCTGGAGCAGCAGCTGGGATTTCCAGTGGTGCAGCGCTGGACCGGCGGCAGCGGCGGAGGCGGATCGGTGCTGACGGATAAGGGACGGAATCTGATGGATGCCTATGAGAAGATGGTTGCGTCCATACAGGATTTTACGGACCAGGCCTACCAGACATACATGGGAAAGGGATTCTGAATATGAGAAATCTGTATCTGGTCCGCCACGGGCAGGTGGATTTTCCGGACCATATCCCCAGGTGCATCGGACGGACGGATCTTCCCTTAAGCGAAAAGGGGAGAAAGCAGGGGCGGGAGCTGGGAGATTATTTTCGTTTTCTGACAGCCGCCGGCGTGCCCGTCTATGCCAGCCCTTTAAAGCGCGCCCTGGAGACGGCGCGGCTTCTGGCGGGAGACGGTTCTGTCTGCGTGGAGCAGGGGCTCTTGGAGCTGGACATGGGGGAGTGGGAAAATATGCCCAGGGCCGATCTGAAAAAGGCGCTGGAGTCTCAGCCTGAGACCGGGGAGAGGCGGGAGGACGGGCTTGTGCGGATAAAAGAAACCGTCAGGCGCATCCTGGAGGAGACGGACGGGGACGTGATCTGCGTGGCCCATGCAGGCATAAACAGCTGTCTTCTGGCAGAACTGACGGGAACCTGCCTTGACCGCTCCAGGGCCCTTTTCCAGCCTTACGGGGGATTCAGCCGCATAGAGGCAGACGGGGAAGGGCGAATGGAAGTAAGGGAACTGGGGATCATGCCCAAGGGGGCGCCTGATGAGGAGGAGTGCCGGGATATCTGGGATCATTACGGAACGCCGGAGCGGGTCCGCCGCCACTGCCGGGCCGTGTGGAGGCAGGCCGTGGTTTTGACAGAGAGGCTGGCAGCGGCAGGTTACGGAACGGACAGGGCGGTTATCCGAAGCGGCGCCCTGCTCCACGACGTGGCCAGGGCCGAGAAGGATCACGCTGCCAGAGGCGCGTATATTCTCCGGCGGGAGGGATATCCGGCGGTGGCTGAGGTGATACGACGCCACCATGACCTGGAGTGGGGAGATGTGGAGAGGCTTTTGGCGAAGCCCTTGTGGCTGGAGGCGGCGGTGGTGTATCTGGCGGATAAGCAGGTGGAGGATGACCGGCCGGTGTCCGTGGACCTGCGGTTTGAAAAGAGCCTGGAGCGCTGCCGGCAGGCGTCCGACCGGGAAAAAGCCCTGGAGGCCCACGAAAGGAGACGGCGCCAGGCAAAGGCCGTGGAAGACGTGATCGGCAGGCTGGGAGGTATTTCGAAGGAATAAGACAGACATCCCTGGAGAAAGCAGGGCAGAGATAAACAAAAGACGGAGGCAGAAGACCATGAAATTAATTCGAACCGTGGATGCGGAGGGCGCAGTGCTGTGCCATGACATTACACAGATTATCAGGGGCGTTACCAAGGACGCCGTGTTTTGCAAGGGGCATATCGTGAAGAAGGAGGACATTCCCGTTCTCCTTAGCGTGGGAAAGGACCAGCTGTACGTGTGGGAGAAGGAGGAGGGGATTCTCCACGAGAATGACGCCGCCGAGATTCTCTGCGCCATGTGTATGGGAGAGCACATGAGCCGGTCCCAGGTGAAGGAGGGAAAGATCGAGATCATCGCGGAGACTGACGGCTTACTGAAAGTCAACGGGGACGGGTTAAAGGCGGTCAACGGCTTCGGGGAGATGATGATTGCCTCCCGCCACGGAGATTTTACCGTGAAGAAGGGGGACAAGCTGGCAGGGACCAGGATCATTCCTCTGGTCATACAGGAGGAGAAGATGGAGAGGGCCCGCCGCGCTGCCATGGACGTGACAGGGGGAGAGCCTCTTCTGCGGCTGAAACCGTTTGTACATAAAAAGACAGGCATTGTGACTACGGGAAACGAAGTGTTTTACGGGCGGATCCAGGATACCTTCACCCCGGTGATCCGTCAGAAGCTGGAGGAATTTGACACGGAGGTCATTGACCACGCGACTTGGAATGACGACGATAAAAAGGTGACGGATTCCATTCTTGACATGATTAGAAAGGGCGCGGACGTGGTTATCTGCACGGGAGGCATGAGCGTCGATCCGGACGATAAGACGCCTCTGGCCATCAAAAACACCGGGGCCCGGATCGTGTCCTACGGCGCACCGGTTCTGCCGGGAGCCATGTTCCTCCTGGCTTATTATGAGGTGAGGGAACCGGGCAGAGAGCGCACGGTGGCGATTATGGGCCTGCCGGGCTGCGTTATGTATGCAAAGAGAACCATCTTTGATCTGGTGCTGCCCAGGGTCATGGCGGACGATGAGGTGTCGGCCCGGGAGCTGGCGGCGCTGGGGCAGGGAGGTTTGTGCTTAAACTGTCGGGTCTGCACATTCCCCAACTGCGGATTCGGGAAAGGAAGATAATTTTGAGAGACGATTTCGGACGGAAGATTGATTATATGCGGATATCCATTACGGATCGGTGTAATCTGCGGTGCAGGTACTGTATGCCTGACGGAGTGAAGTGCGTACCCATGGCGGATATTCTGACTCTGGAGGAGTATGTCCGTATCGCTGCCTGCGGGGCCCTTCTGGGGATACGAAAGATCAAGGTCACCGGCGGGGAGCCTCTGGTGCGGCTGGGCTGCAGCAAACTCGTGGGCATGCTCAAGGAGACGCCGGGGATCGAGAAGGTGACCATTACCACCAACGGTATTCTGCTTGAGAGATACCTGGGAGAACTGGTGGAGGCCGGGATTGACGGCATCAATATCAGCCTGGATACATTGGACCCCGCCCTGTACAGCGCCCTGACAGGCGGGGGAAGCCTGCAGTCGGTTCTGAAAGCCCTGGAGTGTGCGCTGAAAGTGTGCGAAAGGAAGGCTATTCCCGTAAAGATCAATGCGGTCTCCCTGGATTTAGAGGACGTGGGAGCGCAGCTGGACTGCGGCTATAACGGTCCGGGATGGCAGGAGATGCTTTGGATCGCCAGGAAATATCCTGTGGATGTGCGTTTTATAGAGATGATGCCTGTGGGCTTTGGAAAGCAGTACCGGTCCCTGAACCACGAAAAGCTTCTCCATCAGCTGCAGGCTATGTACCCGGATCTGGAAAAGGATAAGGAGATACACGGAAACGGGCCGGCGGTGTATTACCGGATTCCCGGTTTTGGGGGGAGCGTAGGGTTCATCAGCGCCATACACGGCAAGTTCTGCGCCGGCTGCAACCGGGTGCGTCTCACCGCTCAGGGGTACATGAAAAGCTGCCTCTGCTATGAGGACGGGGAGGATTTAAGGCAGATTCTCAGGGGAAACGGGACCGTGGAGGAGAAAGACGAAATGCTTTTTGCAGCCATGGAGAGAGCCATAAAGGGGAAGCCCATGGCCCACTGTTTTGAACACCCGGAGATGATGACAGAGTATGACAATATGGTGAGTATCGGAGGATAGCATGGAATTTACACATTTTGACGGACAGGGCAATGCGTGGATGGTGGATGTGGGGGAGAAGGCGGATACCCGGCGGGAGGCCGTGGCCAGGGGAAGTATTTTCATGAGCCCGGAGTGTTTTGAGAAGGTGCAACAGGGAGCCATGAAAAAGGGGGATGTGCTGGCGGTGGCCCGTGTGGCCGGGATTATGGGAGCCAAGAAGACCTGGGAGCTTATCCCTCTGTGCCATGTGCTGAATCTGACAAAGCTGTCCGTGGATTTTGAGATGGATGAGAAGCGGCACGGGATCACCGCCGTGTGCACGGCCCGGACCACGGGGAAGACGGGGGTGGAGATGGAGGCGCTGACCGGGGCTGCCACGGCCCTTCTCACCATATACGACATGTGCAAGGCCGTGGATAAGACGATGGAGATAGGGGAGATCCGTCTTGAGCGGAAATCCGGGGGGAAGAGCGGGGAGTTTCGAAATCCCCTGTACAGAGAAATGAAAGAAGCTGCGAAAAATTGAACCCAGAGAAGGAATAACGGTATGATAACAGGAATTGTGAGAGCTGTCTGTATCAGCGAAAAGAAGGGAACGGAAAAACACAACGTGGACACGGTTCATCTCAGGCCGCGCCACGGAATCGTGGGGGATGCCCACGCGGGGGACTGGCACCGGCAGGTAAGCCTGCTGTCCTATGACAAGGTGAAGGCCTTCAACGAGAAGGGAGCCAATGTGGATCACGGCGCCTTCGGCGAGAACCTGGTGGTGGAGGGAATCGACTTTAAAAGCCTTCCCGTGGGATGCACGTTTCTGGCGGGCACGGCAGAGCTTAAGATGACCCAGATCGGGAAGGAGTGCCACAGCCACTGCGCCATCTTCAAGCGTATGGGGGAATGTATTATGCCCCATGAGGGGGTGTTTGCCCAGGTGGAGAAGGAGGGGGATATCGCTGTGGGGGATACGCTGACCGTGGTGCTGCCAAAACCTGACAGGCCCTTTACGGCGGCGGTGATCACCGTAAGCGACAAGGGCGCCAGAGGGGAGCGGACGGATGAGAGCGGCCCCGCGGCCAGGGACATGCTGGAGGCGGCAGGTTTTGAGGTGGTGGAAACCATGATCCTTCCGGACGAGCCGGCGGCGCTGAAAACCCAGCTTAAGCGTCTGGCAGACGGGCGGCAGGTGAATCTGGTGGTGACAAGCGGCGGCACGGGATTTTCCGCGCGGGATCAGACACCGGAGGCTACGATGGCCGTGGCTGACCGCAGCGCGCCGGGCATCGCGGAATATATCCGGTACCGCTCCATGGAGAAGACAAACCGGGCTATGCTCAGCCGGGGTGTGTCCGTTATACGGGGCGGAACGCTGATTGTGAACCTGCCGGGCAGCCCTGCGGCCGTGAGGGAGAGTCTGGAATTTATTCTGGACAGCCTGCCCCACGGGCTGGGGATTCTGCGGGGGACTGCCGGGGAGTGCGCACGGAAGCAGGCGGAGTGAACGCCTGCCGTACCTGATTTCGTGAGATTGGAATATAGTAAGATAAACAGGAGGAAGCCGTGAAGAAAGCATATGCAGTGATGATGGCAGTGATGATGACGGTGGGCTCTCTGGCCGGCTGCGGCGGTACGGCCGCGGGAAGCGCGGCGGGGGTGAAGGAGGGAGAGCGCAAGCCGGAAGAGAGCGCAGCCCTGCAAGGCGGGGAGACTGTGGAGCTGATCGTGTTTGCGGCAGCGTCCATGACGGAAACCATGACGGAGATTGCGGGCATGTACAGAGAGATAAGACCTGATGTGGAGATCGTCTGCACCTTTGATTCCTCCGGTACCTTGAAGACTCAGATTCAAGAGGGCGCGGACTGCGACATCTTTATCTCCGCGGCCGGAAAACAGATGGATCAGCTGGACATCACGGCGGATCCTGAGGTGAATAGGGACGGCCTGGATTTTGTTGACGAAGATACACGGTTTGACCTGGTGGAGAATAAGGTAGTTCTGGCGGTTCCAAACGGCAATCCGGCGGGGATTGAGACTTTTGAGGATCTGGGAACGGACCGGTTAGGACTGATCTGCCTGGGCAATGAAGATGTTCCGGTGGGGGCGTATTCGGAGGAGATCCTGACAAATCTGGGGATTCTTGATAAGCTGGAGGCTGACTCAAAGATCACTTACGGTTCCGATGTGAAGGAGGTAACTACCCAGGTAAAACAGGCTTCTGTGGACTGCGGCATCATCTACGCCACGGACGCCTATTCGGCGGGGCTTACAGTGGTGGATGAGGCGGACGGCGATCTGTGCCGATCGGTTATATACCCGGCAGCAGTGTTGAAGATTTCGAAGAATCGGGAGGAGGCCCGGGCATTTCTGGACTACCTTTCGGGTGAGGACTGCGGGGCCGTGTTTGAGTCGGCCGGGTTTTCCATGGCAGAATAACGAGGAGAAGCTATATGGATTGGTATCCCCTTTACAATTCACTGAGGATCGCCCTGATCTCCAGTGTCATCGTCTTTTTTGCGGGCATTTTTGCCGCTTACTATATCGCCAGACTGAATCGGGCGGTGAAGGGCGTTCTGGATGTGATCCTGACCCTCCCTCTGGTACTTCCGCCTACGGTAGTGGGATATTTCCTTCTGCTTCTTCTGGGCAACAGGCGGCCGTTTGGGATGTGGTTTCTGGAGCGGTTTGGGGTCAGGCTTGTGATGACCTGGTATTCCGGTATTTTTGCGGCAGTGGTGGTGGCCTTTCCCCTGATGTACCGCACGGCCAGGGGGGCCTTCGAGAGCTTTGACGAGACGCTGGCCTACTCCGGACAGACGCTGGGGCTGTCCAACACATATATTTTCTGGCGCATCCGTCTGCCTGTCTGCCGCCAGGGCATCATGGCAGGGGCAGTGCTGGCATTTGCCAGGGCTCTGGGTGAGTACGGGGCCACCAGCATGCTGGCGGGCTATACGCCGGGAAAGACGGCCACCATATCCACCACGGTGTATCAGCTGTGGCGGACGGACAATGAGGCGCTGGCTTTTCGGTGGGTCATGGTGAATATGGCCATCTCGGCAGTGGTGCTTCTGACCGTTAATATGCTGGAGAGAAAAAGCAGAAGCGGTTCAAAACAGTAAAAAAGGAAGAGAGAGACCATGTCACTGTGTGTGGATATAGAAAAGACAACGGGTGGTTTTCATCTGGCGTCAAAGTTTGAGGCTGACAGGGGTGTGACGGGAATCCTTGGCGCTTCCGGTTCCGGAAAAAGCATGACGTTAAAGTGTATTGCGGGAATCATAAAGCCGGACAGGGGCAGGATCGTGCTTGATGGAGACGTCCTGTTTGATTCAAAAACAGGAATCAATCTTCCGCCGCAGAAGCGCCATGTGGGGCTGCTGTTCCAAAACTATGCGCTGTTTCCCAATATGACCGTGGAGGAAAATCTTCTCACAGGTCTCAGGGCCTCTGAAAAAAACAGAAAGAAAGCCAGGGAACAGGCGGCGGAGATGATGGAGAAATTCTACCTGACGGGCCTGGAAAAGCTTCGGCCCGGCCAGCTGTCCGGCGGCCAGCAGCAGCGAACCGCCCTGGCCAGAATCCTTCTGACCAGGCCCAGACTTTTGATGCTGGACGAACCCTTTTCTGCCCTGGACGGCTATCTTCGGTGGAATCTGGAGATGGAGCTGACGGACATACTGAAGGAGTTTGGCGTGCCGGCTCTGTTCGTCTCCCACAGCAGGGACGAGATCTACCGGATCTGCCAGAAGGCCTGCGTCATGGAGCACGGCAGGTCCACGCCTGTGCTTCCCGTGAAAACCATGTTTCAGGAGCCGGGAACGCTGGCGGCCTGCATGCTGTCAGGCTGTAAAAACTATTCGTCCGCCAAGCCGCGGCCTGAGGGCGGCAGACAGATCTGGGCCGGCGACTGGGGGGTGACGCTTGACTGCGGCCGCGCCGTGCCGGAGAATATCACCCATGTGGGCGTCAGAAGCCATTACATCCGTCTGCTGACGGCAGGGCAGGAAGGAGGCGGGATGAATGTGATGGAATGCCGCATAACCCGGATCGTTGAGGATGTGTTCAATATGGTGGTTATGGCGGCTCCTGTGGGGGCCGACGAATGCTCTGACAACGGGCAGCTTCGTCTGGAGATGCCAAAGGATCAGTGGACGGCTTACACCCGGGAGGAGAGAGGGGATGTGGGGCAGATGATACGGGTCGGGATTCGGCCTGAGGATGTTTTATTGCTGGTTTGTGCGTCTTATTAGATGGTCGGGATTCAGGGTGAAAAAGTTTGTGGAAGGTTCGACGTTTTTATATCACGAAACGTGGTACAATAACACCAATACTTTTTTAGGAGGCGCATGTCTATGAAAAATTACACGCTGACCCAGACCCATATCAGTTCCTATATTCGCTCTCTCAGGGAGGAGGAAAAGGCGGCGGCTACCATCGAGAAATATCTGAGTACGCTGAAGGAATTCTGCGCATGGCTGGAGGGCAGGGAGGTGACAAAGGAGATTGTGGCGCAGTGGAAGGCGAATCTGCTGGAAAAAGGTCAGGCTCCGGCCACGGTCAACGCAAAGCTTTCCGCTGCCAACAGCCTGTTTCGCTTTCTGGGGTGGAGCAACCGCCAGGTGAAATTTTTAAAGCTTCAGAGACGGGCCTTTCGGGATTCATCCCGGGAACTGACCCGGGAAGAGTACAGACGTCTTCTGGGGAGTGCAGGCAGCATGAAGCTGGAGTGGCTGTCCCTTCTGATGGAAACCATATGCGCGACGGGCATTCGGGTGTCGGAAGTGAAGTATATCACGGTGGAGGCGGCGCTCTCAGGCAGGGCACAAGTGCATCTGAAAGGCAAGATCCGCACCGTTCTCCTTCCCGGAAAACTGTGCCGCAAACTGAAAAAGTTTGCCGGAAAGAAAAAAATCGCCTCCGGCGAAATCTTTCGGTCGGAGGACGGAGGCAGCCTTTCACGTTATCAGATCTGGAAAGCCATGAAAATGCTGTGTAAAAAGGCGGATGTGGAATCTTCGAAAGTGTTCCCCCACAACCTGCGGCACTTATTCGCGGCTACCTTCTATAAGGCTACACGGGACATCGTAAAGCTGGCGGACGTGCTGGGGCACAGCTGTGTGGAGACTACCCGCATCTATCTGCTGACTACCGGCAGGGAACATGCGCGGCAGCTGGAACGGCTCGGCCTTGTCAATTAACGGACACGGAATCCGTATTCTGTTCCCTGGCAGAACGACGGCTACATATTTTTAGTATATTATACCATATTGGAAGTTTTCATTGCAACAGGAACTTACAAATTAGTACAGAATTAGTACAGAAAAGAGAGGCCACAAGAATTTGTCCTGCGGTCTTTTATTATCATAGAATTTATGCATCTGTCAAAATCCGGCAGGTGTATTTTTTTGCGTACAATGGCAAAAAAAATCACCTGGAATCTCTTTGGTTTTTTCGGATATTATCATGTGTATCGGTTCCATTCAACAGAATACGGATTCCGTGGCGAAAAGAGGGCGGCGTGGAGAGGGGAGAAGGGAATGGGACATTCCACGAAAAAACTGAACCTGGCCGGACAGAGATTCGGAAAGCTGACCGTACTGGAACCGGCTGAAAATATCGGCAGTAAGACGGTATGGCGGTGTCGGTGCGACTGCGGAAAAGAAGTTGCCGTGAAAACCTGTTATCTTCGCAGCGGACACGTGGTCAGCTGCGGGTGTGCGCTGCCCCAGGGCCGCAGCTGCGGACTGGCCAGTCTTACATACGTAGACGGGACCTGTGTGGAGATGCTGCGGGCCAGGACGGTGAGACGGAACAATACCAGCGGCGTGCCGGGGGTAGACTGGAGACCGTCCAAGGGGACCTGGCGGGCCTCTATCTGCTTTAAGGGCAAAAGGCATTATCTGGGGAGCTATCACCGGTTTGAGGATGCGGTACAGGCCAGGAAGCGGGCCGAAAGGGAACTGCACGACGAATTCTTAAGTCAGTTTGCCCTGTCCGGGGAGAAAAAGATGAAGCAGCCGGCCGGCTGATGCGCGACCCGAAGATACGGCGTGAGACGGCGGCGGGAAAATCCAGGGGGCGGATATGATGTGCCACAAAAAGAAAACGAAATCTCTGGTTATTGTGACGGTGGAGGAGACGGCGGCCACGGTTATCGAAAATGTAAAAAACAGCAGATACGGCAGACAGTACATGCTCAAAGGCGTTCTCATGGATAAGGATGGGACTGAAAAAATAGGGGAAAGAATCAAAGGTGTGGAGATGGTGGCCGGAAGCGACACGGTGACGGAGTTTGTCTGCCGGGAGTGGGTGGACGAGGTCCTCATAGCACTGCCGCAGGAGACGCCTTTTCCGGAGACATTTTACAGTTATCTCCTGGAGATGGGGGTCACGGTTCATCTGAATCTCCTGAAAGCGGCAAAGCTGGAAGGGCACAGACAGGATGTAAAGCAGATCGGGGATTACACCCTTTTGAGCAACAGTTTTTACCGGACTTCCCTGAAGCAGACGGTGTGCAAGCGGCTGATGGATATTGCCGGAGGTATAGCAGGTTGTTTTTTTACCGCGGTTTTGTGCGTTGTGATTGGGCCGCTTATTTATATCCATTCACCGGGCCCTATTTTTTTTGCCCAGGAACGGGTGGGTAAAAACGGAAAAAGGTTTTGTATGTACAAGTTTCGCAGCATGTACCCGGACGCGGAGGAGAGAAAGAAGGAGCTGATGGGGGAGAATCAGGTAAAGGACGGTATGATGTTTAAGATCGAAAACGACCCCAGAATCATCGGAGGAGAGAAAGGAATCGGAGGTTTTATCAGACGGTTTTCCCTGGATGAATTTCCTCAGTTCTGGAATGTGCTCAAGGGGGATATGAGCCTTATAGGAAGCAGGCCGCCTACAGTGGACGAGTGGATGAAATATGAGAGGCATCACCGAATCAGACTGGCCACAAAGCCGGGAATCACGGGGCTGTGGCAGATAAGCGGGAGAAGCAGGATTAAGGATTTTGAGGAAGTGGTGAGGCTGGACAAAGAGTATGTGGATAACTGGAGTATAAAAGAAGATATCCGAATCCTTTTAAAGACCGTGAAGGTGGTTCTGACAAAGGATGGGGCATGGTAGAGGACACGGGAAAAATCTGGTCTGGAGGTATGCGGAATATGCACAGGAAACAGGAAGGCGAAAAAGACATTGAGCGGGAAGAAAAAAACGGCACGATATCGGACGGGGAACTAAAAAAGAGAGGGAGAAGAAGGCGGCGCAGGCGGATCATATTCTGGGGGCTGCTTATGATCCCAGTTCTTATTTTCGGCATCCGATATCTTTTGTCAGACGAGCTGGAGGTAACCTTTCATCACCTATACTCCCGCAAGATGGCGTGCGGGGAGACGGTGCGGGTAGTAGTCCTGTCGGATCTGCACAACCGGGAGTTCGGTCCGGACAATGAGGACCTGGCGGCAGTGATCGCCTCCCTAAAGCCGGATCTGATCGCCGTGGTGGGGGATATGGTCAACGGGGATGACGAGAATCTGGACGTTATCCTGACCCTGTGCGACAAGCTGGTAAAGATCGGGCCTGTATACTACAGCCCGGGCAACCATGAGAACAACCTGCTTTACGAGAAGGGAAGCCCTCTAGAAAATTTGCTGCTGGAAAAAGGCGTTCACGTTCTGGTTAACCGGGCGGAGGCGGTGACCATACGAAAAACCCCCTTTCTTATCGGCAGTCTGACCACGGCCCCGGACGGGTATGAGGAGTACGGCGCCGTATTTTTTGACGAGTACGAAAAAAGCAGGGATTTTAAGCTTCTGCTGGCCCACTATCCAAGCCTTTACTATGAGGCTCTGGCGGACGGTGACATAGACCTTGGGATCTGCGGGCACTACCACGGAGGGCAGGTAAGGCTTCCCTTTATGGGAGGCCTGTACCATGGGGATACCGGATTTTTCCCCAAATATAACGGCGGGATGTATGTTCTGCCAAACAGCACGATTTTTGTTTCCAGAGGTTTGGGAGGCCACAGCGGCCTTCCGCGGATCAATAACAGGCCTGAACTGGCTGTCATTGATATCAACGGCAGGCAGGAGACGGAAATACCGTGACTATAACAAAGGAGTGAGTGCAACATGATAGCAGTAAGCGCAATTACGCCGGTTTTGACCGGGTGTGTGGTTATCCTGTACATAATCCTGATTCGGCGTTTTTTCAGCGTAAGGTCAAAGCTGCCCCTTTTGGGGCTGCGGGACGGGATTGGTCATCTGACCGGGAAAAGGAGATGGATGGCAGCACTGGGGGCGGTGTTCTTTCTGGCCTCCTTCGGCGCCGAGGTGAGCACCAAACTGTGGTCCCCGGGCATGCTGATGGTTTTTAATTACGAGGAGGCAGCCAGAGGACAGAACCCCAATATTACCCGGTTCAACGAGTCCAACATCCTCTCCGATCGGATTTTGGAGAAGGTGGTTCAGCGGGGCGGGCTGAAAGTAAGCCCGGAGCGACTGGCAAAACTTCTGACCATATCCACCCGGCTGGACGCGGAGAAACTGGATGTAACCCAGGAATCGGATATGAAGATATCCACGGAATACTGGGTACACTGCCAGGGGACCGTGTCTTTGTACGGCACCAATCCCAAAACGGTGCTGAATCTGCTGGCAGATGTGTACTGGGAGGATTTTATTCAGAATTATGCGGAGAATGACAGTGTTTTGGATCTGACTTTTGACGAACTTGAGGGCATGGAGTATCTGGATGTAAAAGATTACCTGCAGATGCAGGCTTACAAGCTGAAGAATTATCTCCCTGTGTACAGCAGCGCCAGCGGCAGTTTCCGTGCGGCGTCAAACGGGGAAACCTTCGCGTCTCTGTCTCAGAAGATTGACAATTACATCGACATAGAGCTGGAGCGCTATGAGGCTTTTGTGCTGGAGAAGAGTCTTTCCAGGGACAAAACCACCTATCAGTCCAGGATGCAGTATGCCAACCGGCTTCTGGATATTTCCAGGAAGGAGGACATGGCGGCCTACGATGTGCGCATAGAGACCATCAACATGTATAATGCCTTTATGACCCGGTTTGTCCTCATACCCACCTACGACACAAATAAGGAATTCTATATGTCAAAGACAAAGGTGGGGGTGGACTACTTCGCGGATGAGGCCAAGGAGTACCTGGAGTCAGCCACCAAGCTGGTGGAGGAGATGGATCATAACACCTACGCCTCCGCGCAGATGGGAAAAGGACAGACTTCCGTGGATGTATATGCTCAGGCGGACAGGCGCATAGAGGAGCTGAAAAGCGAACTGCTCAACCTGTCTGCTCAGTGCAGGGAGCTGTGCAGCGCCTATGTGAAGGAGAAGCGGGACGGGTACATTCAGGTCAGCTTCGCCGCTCCGTCCGTCACCGGGGAGGCTGTAAAAGCTCTTATGCTCACCCTTCTCTTTGTGGCGGCCCTGGGCGGAATCACCATACTGGATCCCTTCTACCGTGCCTGCCAAGCGATGCCCCAGGGCGGAAGAGGAAAGGGGATCAGGCCGGGGAAGGGCGCAAAAGGCCAGGAAGACAGGAAGGAGGTTGCACCATGAAAGAGCTTGATGTTTTTCGCTATCTGAAAAAATACCGTGCCTTTATTGCCGGCATATCCATTCTGGCCGGCATCGTATTTTTCCTTATCGCCCAGTTTTATATACAGCAGTACACGGCAGTCACGGTGATCGAATACACCGGAACCAGGGCAAAGGAGGGGCTTTCCCCCGACGGAACCGACATTGACACAACGGAGATTTACGCCACCAACCTGGTTGCCCAGGCTATGAAGAAGCTGGATATCCCCTATACGGAGGCCACCACGGACGATATCCGCATGAATATTCATGTGGAACCGATTATCACGGAGGAGGACCTTCTGGTGCAGCAGGCCAAGCTTGACAACGGCGAGAAGGACTATGAGATCATACCCACCAGACATCTGGTATCGTTCAACTGCGGCGTCAAGGCCGGAAGGGATTATCCCCGGAAGGTCTTAAACCAGATTCTGCAGGAGTATGCCAGCTACTATGGGAAGACCCATGTAAACACGTCCGTGTCAGCCAACCCGGTCAGCGACATTACATCCAAGGGGTATGATTATCTGGAGATGGCCGAGGTTATGGATGATACCCTTTTAAACATCACGGAACACCTTTCGGACAAGGTTAACTGGAACGGGGAGTTCCGCTCCAGCAAGACGGGGCGGAGCTTCCAGGACCTTTACGATGAATTCAAGTTCATCAAACAGGTGGAGGTCCGCCAGCTGTTCTCCGAGATTCTGGCAGGCAGGATCACCAAGGATCGGGACGTGCTTTTAGATAAATATCAGAACCGGAACAACAATCTGGACATATCCAACAACGCCGCATCCTTTGAGATTGATCGGATCCGGGGGATTATCGGGGCTTATGAGGGCGCCATGGGTGAGTTCGGTACTCCTGCCGTCGCGGATGAGGACGACGAAACCACAGGCACCACCTTGCAGAACAGCGTGCTGCCGGACGTATACGACGATTGGAACCGGGATGAGGACGGCAACTGGCAGCCGGTGGACCGGACGGCGGAGTACGATCAGCTGCTGATGCGATACATTGAGGACAGGACCCTTTTTGAGCACAATCTCATCGAGAAGGAGTACAACAACTACATACTCAGTGTGTTTAACGGGGCGCCGTCGGCCTCCTCCCAGGAGGCTCAGGAGAGAACCCAGCAGGAGATTGAGCGCCTGGCACAGAAGATAAACGCCTTACAGACCGTATATTATGAGACCAATGACGAGTACAACGACTATCTGGGCGCCCAGAATATTATGGTGCTCTCCAGCGTCAGGGTGACGGAGCGTTTTCCCATATTCGTCTTCACCATTCTCATCGTGGTAATCTTCGGGGCGCTGGGATGTGCCGGAGCGGCCCTTTTTGGCAGAATCGAGGACTTTATCGAGTACTATGCCTTTACCAACAAGGTGGACGGTCTTCCCAACAGAGCCAAGTGCGACCAGTTTATCACCTCCAGGGAGAGCCGGCCGATTCCGGAAAACTTTGCATGTATCGTGTTTAAGCTGGCCAACCTTCAGTCTGAAAACGCAAGGCTTGGAAGAGAGGCCGGAGACAGGATGATAAAGGATTTCGTCGCGGTGCTGACATCCGTATTCGCGCCCTCTGACAAGATGTTTGTGGGCAACAACGGAGCCGGCCAGTATCTGGTCTTCGCGGAATCTCTGGGGAAAGACCAGGTGAATGCGGCCCTTCTCCAGCTTGACATCGTCATGGAGGAGAAGTCCGGGGATCGGGGCTACCATATAGAGCTGCACAACGGCTTTGCATGTGCAGGGGAGGAGCAGTGCTATTATATCCGCCAGCTTCTGTCCACTGCCATGAAACGGGTTCACGGGGCCGAAACCGAAAAAACGGCTGACACGGCGGCTGTCTGAGGGACGGCCGTCAGAGGAAAACGTGGGGAGGGTTGAAGTTTGGTTTCCATCATTTACATGATACTGGCAACCGCAATGTTTTTTTTGCAGGACACCTATTTTCTGGTGGGCGGTGTTGAATTCAGCCTGAAGAATCCCTGCATCATGGGGATTCTGTTCCTTGCGCTTTTGAACTTTATCGTGACCGTCAGGCTGGACCGCGCCATCATTCTGGCGCGTCACGGTTTGGTCCAGATGCTGCCTGTTGTGATTCCGTTTCTCTTCTCATCGGTCATATGGGTGGCTGCAAAGGCTGACAGCATCACCATCTTTAACGGTGTGGGCATGATGATTCCCCAGGTGCTGTCGATTTTGGTGGCCGCCTCAACTCTGTACCTGCTGGGGGAGAAGGGGATCTGGTACTGCCTGGGAGCCATGTGTCTGGCCAATCTTATGAGAGTTCTGGCGGTGATTGCACAGGGAGGAGCGGGAGTCTTTTTTCAGGAGTTTACGGCACTTCTGACATCTTTCAGCGGAGAGACAGGGGACCTGATGATCCAGCTGGAAATCAATGATCTGACATTTGCCTTCGGCCCCTTTCTGATCTACCTGCTTCTGAACCGGAAGGAGACGTCCCACTGGGCGCTGTGGTTTATAGGTTCCGTGATTTTCTTTCTCGTGGGCTTGAAGCGGATTGCCGTTCCGGCTGTGGCGCTGGGCTTTCTGACTGCCTTCCTTGTGGGCAGGATGCCTGAGCGGGCGGCGCGGCAGACGGCGCTGTGCCTGGGAGCGGGGATGATATTCTGCAGTTTCATGTATATAGCAGGGATACGGATGGGGCTGTTTCGGTATCTCCAGGAGCGTCTCGGAATCAATGCCATGGGCAGGGTACAGATGTTTGCCAATCTGGAGCCCTATTATGACATAAGCATTACTTACATGGGAAAGGGAACCGGGTTCGAACGGTTTGTGGACTGGGCCTCAGGGGTTGTGTATGATACTCCGCGGCGGACCATCATGCAGATCCACAACGATTTTCTGAGGATGTACCTGAATATCGGGTTTACAGGCTATCTGGTATGGATGTGGGGGTATGTGATCGTGCGTCTGCGGTACTGGTTCCGGCAGGGGGGAAAACGTGCGGGGTGTCTGTTTTTGGGTATCTGTGTCTACTGTTTCGTCCTCTATGCCACGGACAACACCGTCTACTACCCATACACCATGCTGGCCTGCGCTCTGGTTCCCATGTCCTGCCGTTTTGACACCCTGGCGGAGAAGATCCTCAATGAGCGCTGCGCTCAGTGGAGCCGGCAGGGAGGGGAGGAGATTCACAGTGAAGGATAAAAAGGGGAAGTGTAAAAGTAAAAAGCTGTGTTTTGCCGCGTCTTCCGGCGGCCATCTGGAGGAGCTTTTTATGCTGAAACCTCTGATGGAGAAGTACGACAGCTTTCTTGTGACGGAGAAAACGGCTTACAGGGCAGAGTTTGGAGGCATGAGATGCTACTATCTGCTCCAGGTCAACCGCCGGGAAAAAAGCTGCCTGCCCAGATTGATTGCAAATACCTTCCGCTCCGTAAGGATCCTCCTTGGGGAGCGGCCTTGGGCGGTCGTCACCACCGGCGTTCTGGCCACCGTTCCTCTCTGTCTTCTGTGCAAGGCGTTCGGGGGGAAACTTATATATATTGAAACGTTTGCCAATGTAAAAACGCCCACCATGACCGGAAGACTTCTGTACCGGTTTGCGGACCGTTTTTACATACAGTGGCCGCAGCTGCAGAAATACTATCCCAAGGCCGTGTACTGCGGCGGTGTTTATTGAGGTGAGTGTGATGATTTTTGTGACGGTTGGTTCTCAGAAATTTCCCTTTAACCGCCTCATAGAAAAGGTGGATCAGATGGCGGGGGACGGCGTGATCCGGGAGGAAGTCTTGATTCAGACGGGTACCAGCGATTACATTCCCCGTCATTGCCGTCACCGGGATTTCTATGACCGGGAAGAATTTAAGACCATGATTGATACATGTACCGTTCTCATAACCCACGGGGGTGTAGGGACGGTGATTGACGCCGTAAAGCGTGGGAAAAAGGTGGTGGCGGTTCCGCGGCTCGCCCGGTACGGGGAGCATGTGGATAACCATCAGCTTCAGCTTTTAGAGCAGTTTCACAGGATGAACCTGATTGAAGGATGCAGGGACGTGGAGAAACTTCCCGGGGCTCTCCGAAAGGTGAAAACCCGCACCTATGCGCCGTATCCGTCCAACACCCAACGGTTCGTGGCGTCCGTCGGCAGGTATATCGGTTCTCTGTGATGGGAAGGGGATTTCATCGGCGCGGGGCGCCCGATCCGGTGCAGAAAAAGGACGTGATTCGGCGGAGGAAGGCTGTTATCCGGTGCAGAGGAGGAGAGGGATGAAAGTTCTGGTAATCGGGCCCAGCGATACGGGTTCACAGGGCGGCATGGCCGCGGTCATCAGGGATATAAGGGAGAGCCGTGAACTTAACGGGGAGTTTGACATAGACATATTTCCTTCCTACATAGACGGCGGTCTGGTCCTGCGGATTCTGTATTCCGTCTATGGATATCTGAGATTTCTGCTGTGCTTCAGAAAGTATGATTTGTTCCATATTCACACTGCGGAGCGAGGAAGCACCTTCCGAAAAAACATGTACCTGCGGACCGTAAAGAAGGCGGGAAAACGGGCTGTGGTTCAGATTCACGGCGCTGAATATCTGACCTTCTATGACGGGCTGGGAAGCCTGGGAAAGGGGATTGTGGACCGCTTTTTCGGCCGGGCGGACCTGGTGCTGGCGCTGTCGGACAGCTGGAGAGAGCAGCTGGAGTCCCGCTTTCACATCGGCACCTTAAGGACTTTGAACAACGGGATTGACACTTCTTTGTTTAAGAGGGCCGCAGGGGACGGGGAAGCCAACCGAAACTCCTTTCTGATGCTGGGAAGGCTGGGGGAGAGAAAGGGAACCTATGACCTGATCCGGGCGGCGGAGATTGCCGTAAGGGAAAATCCGGAGATTTCCATCTGTCTGGCAGGGGATGGGGAGGTGGAAAAGGTCCGCAGGATGGTACGGGAGAAGGGGCTGGATAAGCATATAAAAGTTCCCGGCTGGATCGACGGGGAGAAAAAGCTTATGTACATGAAGGAGGCCGGGACTCTGGTTCTTCCGTCCTACCATGAAGGTCTGCCCATGGCCGTCCTGGAGGGGATGGCCGCGGGGAAGGCTGTCTTAAGCACGTATGCCGGCGGGATTCCGGAGGTGGTTGGGAAGGAAAACGGCATCCTTGTGAAGCCGGGAGACGTGGAGGGGCTGGCGGCAGGACTTTTGCGGCTCAGCAGGGACATTGATATGCTGAAAGCCATGTCCCGGAAAAACATGGAGAAGGCCGAAACGTATTTTGATGTCAGGCAGATACACAGACAGCTGGCAGAGTATTACCGGCAGGCTGCTAAGTGACGGTCTGCGGCAGGATGTACAAAAAGAGGGGAGGAAGGATGGTGGCAAAAGAGGACAGACCGGTTATCAGCGTCATTGTGCCTGTGTACAATGTGGAGTCATGGGTCGGAACATGTCTCGACTCCATCAGGGCGCAGACCTATGAGAATCTGGAGATTATTGCCGTGGACGACGGTTCGGCGGACGGCAGCGGCGATATCTGCGACGGATACGCGCTGGAGGATATACGGCTGTCGGTGGTACATCTTCCCGCAAACAGAGGGCCTTCCGGGGCCAGAAATGAGGGAATAAGAAGGGCATCGGGAGAGTTTATATCCTTTATAGACGCGGACGACCGGGTGGAGCCGGATATGCTGGAAAAGCTGTACAATAACCTGCGGGAGAATGGAGCGGACATAAGCGCCTGCGGGGCGGACGGCATCGTGATCAAGGACGGCCCTGCCGCCTCCTACTCCCGGGAGGAGGCCATGGGCTGTCTGGCAAAGGGCACGCCGTTTAACCATGTGCCGTGGGGGAAGCTTTACGCCGCCGCAGTCGTAAAAAGGCATCCCTTTGACGAGAGGATTTTCTACAGTGAGGACCTTTTGTTTCTCTACCATATTATGAAGGATGTAAACAGGGTCAGCTATGTGCCGGATAAACTGTACCATTATGTGTGCAGGGAGGGGAGCCAGGTGCACAGCGGCGTCAGCGAGCGGAAATGCACGGCTCTTGAGGTTTACGACATCATCTGCCGGGATGCCGGGAAGAACTTTCCTGAGACGGTTTATGATTTTCGGCAGCAGGCCCTGGATGTGGATTCCCGTCTGGCCATGGCGGCGGTGGAGCACTGCCGCTGCCAGAGGGAGGCGTTTGCGTATGTAAGGCGGCTGCGGGCCCATATCCGGAATCATTTCAGCAGGGAAGCGTGGCGGCGCTGTCCCGGCGCCAAGAGCAGGGCGGCGGTTCTGCTTCTCTGCGCAAGCGGGCGCGTCTTCTGGGGCACTGCCCTGATCTACAAACACATAAAGCGGTTAAAGGACAGATGAAAATGAAGAGTGAGACACCGTTAATCAGTGTCATTGTACCCGTGTACAATGTAGAACCCTATGTTGACAGATGCCTGAATTCTCTCAGGGCACAGACGTATCCGAATATTGAGATCCTGGTTGTGGACGACGCCTCCACGGACGGCAGCGGCCCCGTCTGCGACCGTCATGCCGCAGAGGACAGCCGGGTCAGGGTGATGCATCTTCCCGCAAACCGGGGATTGTCTGCGGCCAGAAACGAGGGAGCGGGGCAGGCGGAAGGAGAATTTGCGGCCTTTGTGGATTCCGACGATTATGTGGAGCCGGATATGCTTTTCAGACTGTACGACAGTCTGAGAAAGAGCAGAGCGGACGTAAGCGTCTGCGGGTGCGTGGGTCTGGATATGAGAAAGGCAGAGGCACGGGTCTTTTCCCATACGGAGACGGTTTACTGTCTGGCCAGGCGGGGGCCGTTTCTCTGGAACGCGTGGGGAAAACTGTTTCCCATGGAGGTTGTGAAGCGCCATCGTTTTCATGAGAGGGCTTTTTACTGCGAGGATCTGCTGTTTTTCTATGAGGTTCTCAGGGAGATTAAGAAGGTGAGCTACGTGCCTCGCAGACTGTACCACTATGAGTACAGGGAGGGAAGCCTGATCAACAGCGGCATCGGCAGAAAACGATGTACGGTTCTGGCGCTCATAAACGGAATCTGCCGGGACGCCCGGGTGAATATGCCTGAGGCACTGCCGGGATTTTTGCAGATAGCCATGGACACCAGCGTGCGTCTGGCCATGGAGGCCGTGGAGAAGGGCACCAAAGAAGGGAGCATCGGCGGATACCTCCGCGTATTTCAGAAAAATATCCGGAACCATTTTACCTGGAGGGCTTTGTTTGTGAATCCCGACATAAAAAATGTGACAGGGATTTTGGCGCTTTACGTCAGCCAGAGGCTTTTTTTTGACATTGCATCCGCCTGCAAAGGGATCAGAAGATTAAAAGAGGGAAGGAAGAAAACGGTGTGAAAGACCCAATGGACAGAGCAGGGCATGTTGTAAAAAACTTAAAATTTACAGCTTTCAGCGAACTGGTGCTGGCTTTGCTGAAATTTCTGTCCCGCCGGGTGTTCGTCCTTCTTCTGGGGAAAGAATACCTTGGAATCAACGGTCTTTTCACGGATATACTGTCCATGCTCTCACTGGCGGAGCTGGGGTTTGGCGTTTCCGTCACTTACAATCTCTACCGCCCTGTGGCCCAGGGGGACACAGAGCTTATAAAATCCCTGATGCGCCTGTATGGACGGTTTTATCGGGCGGTGGGCGGGGCTGTCCTGGCTGCAGGCCTGTCTTTGCTGCCTTTTCTCGATTTTTTTGTAAAGGAAATGCCTGAAAATGTCTCAAATCTCTCTCTTATCTACGCCCTGAATGTAATCAATGCAGGCGTTTCCTACTTCTTTTCCTACAAATCCACGCTGCTGTTTGTGTGCCAGAAAAAGTATGTGGACTCCCTGATTCGGGCGGCTGCCTCCCTGGCGGCTGTGGCTGCCCAGACAGGGGTGCTTCTGATAACCCGGAATTATCTGTACTATCTGTATATCGCCATACTGTCCACCGTGGTGCAGAATGTGGTTATGTCCGTAAAGACGGACAGGCTCTACCCCTATCTCAGGGAAAAGGATGTGCTGCCTGTGCCGGCCGGGATCATGGAGGATATCCGCCGCAACGTGAGCGCCATGGTGCTTCACCGCATAGGCAGCGTGGCGGTCTTTGGCACCGACAATCTGCTGATCTCGAAGTTTGTGGGTATCGGGATGACAGGGCTGTACTCCAATTACATCATGATTCGGAATTTTCTGAATACCATGATCAACACGGTGTTTAATGCCATCACTCCGGCCATGGGAAATCTGAATGTGACAAAAACCGGTGAGGAGAAGGTGAGAACTTTTAACCAGCTTAACTTCTTTGGGGCGTGGCTCTTCGGATGGATGAGTATCTGCCTTATGTGGCTCTATGACCCCTTTATACGAATCTGGCTGGGGGATGATTTTCTGCTTCCCGGGCCGGTGGTGCTGCTGATTGTGGTGAATTTCTACGTGAACAGCATGCGGATTCCGGTGGCGAACACCAAAAGCGTCATGGGGCTGTTCTGGGACGAGCGCTACAAGTCCATTCTGGAAGCGATTATGAATCTGGCGGTTTCCGTGATTCTGGCAGGGAGATGGGGGATTGGGGGCATCCTTATGGGGACGCTGGTGAGCACATGGTCGCTGCCCTTCTGGATTGAGCCTTTAGGTCTCTACCGTCACGGTCTGAAGAGGAGAGTGAGAACGTACTTTGCCCGCTATTTCTGCTATCTGTCGGTGACGGTTTTGGCAGGCCTGCTGACAGGCCTCATGTGCACAATGGCGGGAGGGGCGGTGCCGGGCTTTCTGGTGAGAACGGTGCTGTGTCTGGTGATCCCAAACGGGGTGTATCTGGCGGCTTACCGCCGGACAGAAGAATTTCGCTTTATCAGAGGGCTGTTGAAAGTTATGGTCAAAAGGATGTTATTGACACGTATATAAGCTTTGTCTATAATAGAGGTAACAAAGGGACTTTTACAGAAGTTTCCAGAGACCTACAGGAGAGTAGACATGGAAAAAATATTAATTGTTGATGACAGTTCGACCCAGGCACTGCAATTAAAATCTATTTTGGATGATGATTACGATATAACGGTTGCCCATACGGCCGAGGAAGGGCTTTCCCATGCCAGCACCGAAGATTTCTCTCTGATTCTTTTGGATGTGGTTATGCCGGGAATGGACGGCTTTACGCTGCTGAAGAAACTGCAGGAGGAGATCATCACCCAGAGTGTGCCCGTGATTTTGATTACAAGCCTTTCCGATATCCAGCATGAACAGCTGGGATTGACACTGGGAGCTGTTGACTATATATCGAAACCCTTCCATCCGCTGATCGTAAAGGCGAGAGTTAACACCCATATCAAACTGTACAGATACCGCAAACAGGTGGAGCACCAGTCCATGACCGACCAGCTGACAGGCATCGCCAACAGGCGCCAGCACGACTGCTACAGCATCATAAAGTGGAACGAGGCCATCCGTTTAAAAGTCCCGTTTTCGGTATGTATGTTTGATATTGACTATTTTAAAGTGTACAATGATACCTTTGGACACCCTGCGGGAGACAAGGTCATCGCCAGCGTGGCCAATGTAATTTCTTCCCATCTCCAGCGCAGCACGGACTTTGTGGCCCGCTACGGAGGAGAGGAGTTTGTGGCCTTCTTTTTAGGCGACAGTGCATCCTCCGCGTTCGAGTACCTGAAAAAGATCCGCAAGGCTGTGGAGGAGCTGCATATTCCCCACAATCCGTCCAAATCTCAGTGGGTAACCATCAGCATCGGCGGCATCACCCTGGTGCCTCAGAGGGAGAATTCCTATGAGGTTTATCTGAAGCTTGCGGACACCATGCTGTACGATGCGAAAAAGCTTGGACGAAACAGAGTGGTGTGGGCCAATGAGAAGATGAAGCAGTGGTATGAAGAGTAGGGATGACGCGCATGCAGCCTTCCTGAGTGGAGGGCTGTTTTTCTTTCAGGGAAACTGGATCTTATGAGACAGCAACGCCCCGGTGGTATCACGCCGGAGCAAGGAGGAGGAAAACATATGGACAGAGACAGGCATGGGCCGGAAGCCGGAGGCCGGTATGACGATATAATGGATTTGCCCCACCACGTTTCGGCGGTTCATCCGCAGATGCCGCTGTCTGACCGGGCAGCGCAGTTTTCACCCTTTGCGGCCCTGACGGGATACGGGGACGCCGTGCGGGAGACGGCCCGGATTACAGACGCGTTTGTCTGCCTGGATGAGGACAGCAGGGAGAGCCTGGACGGGAAACTGTGTATTCTGCAGGAGCACATAGGGGAGAGACCGGAAGTGACGGTGACGTTTTTCAGGCCGGATAACCGGAAGGACGGAGGGACCTATGAGACGGCGACGGGAAATCTGAAGAAGATTGACACCTGGGGGAGAAAACTGGTGATGAGTGACGGGACGGTTGTCTCCATGGACTATGTGATACAGATGGAGAGCGGATTGTTTTGGAAAGCATGATGAAAGAGGATGACAAATGCAGGGCAGGAACCGATTATTGGGGCACCCGTTTTTTAAAAACGTGGAGCCGGAGACTGCAAAGAGGCTGTGGCGCTGCGGCCAGGTGAAGGAGTTTTCCAAAGGCAGTCTGGTTATAAGGGCAAAGGAGCCCATGGACTATGTGTGTTTCCAGCTTTCGGGAAAGTCCATGATCTACAACATGACCCATCACGGAAAACGGAAGATCATTTTCATACTGGGAAGCGGAACCTTGCTCAATGAACATGTGTTCCAGGAACATCTGACTTCCCTGTACTGTGAAACCATGGAGAAAAGTCA
>JAAWHK010000113.1 GCA_022795805.1 Hungatella sp.
AAGCGACGGCGTAGTGGAGCCTACGGCTAGCTTCGCAGGCGTGCAGAAGGCATGGATAGCAAGTGCTATTTACTCAAGAATTAGTGCAGCGATGTACTAGGAGCCATGCAGGAGGAAGAGCACACGCTGCCAGCAGGGAGCAAGCTTTTGCACACTGAGGGCAGCGTGCGCTCTTCCTCCTATAGGTTGCTAGCCGTACATCCGGCAGTCCGCAGGAGTGCCGGATGGCATGGCGGAGCAGAAAGGCGGTCCCCCATGATAAAAATCATTCTCGAACCCGTCTCTCCCCAACAGAGAGACACCCTGTTTCGCATGCTGCAGTACTCCCTCTTTGAGGAGAGCCTTACGGATCTCAACGAGATGAACGGCGAGGCCCTCTTCGACTATCCATGGTTTGACCTCTACTTTACGGAGGAGGACAGGGAGGCCTGCTATGGTAATCCCCAAATACCGGGGCAGGGGGATAGGAAAGAGGGCGGCTATGGAATGCTTTGACAAACACGCAGGAAGGTGGGAGGTCACCCCTTCCATTGGCAGCAGGTCGGCCCGGGAATTTTGGAAACATGTCATTGATCAATACACGGGAGAAAACAACACCCCCACAGACGGAACCTTCTGTTTCTCCCGCAGAGACGGACATGATACACAGACATGATCCGCCGATTTTGAGGCCGGCACAGAAAACCAGTCAAAAACCCCATACCAAGCCTTTCACGGTGCACCTCAGGGAGCATCCGTGGGAAACGATCACTGCCTTACCGGAGGGAAGGACAGGGAGGGCATCAAGTATGATGCATAAAAAAAGACAATAAAGGAGAGAGCCATGAGCAAGATTGATTTGGTAAGAGCCGCTATGGTACAGGCCATGAAGGACAAGAACAAGGAGAGGAAAGACGCGCTGTCCATGCTGCTGAGCGTACTGAAGAATGCCGAGATCGACAAGCGTTCCCCGCTGACAGAGGACGAGGAGAACGCAGTGGTGAAGAAGGAGATCAAACAGTGCCAGGAGACCTTTGATGCAGCGCCGGCAGACAGGGTGGATATACGGGAGGAGGCGGCGCTGCGGATTCAGGTGTACAGGGAATTTGCCCCTGAGGACATGTCCGTAGAGCAGATTACGGAGGTGATCCGGTCCGTGCTGGCGGAGCTTGGCATTGCAAAGCCCACACCGGCAGACAAGGGGAAGATCATGAAAGTGCTGATGCCCAAAGTAAAGGGAAAAGCCGACGGCAAGGTGGTCAATGAAACTCTGGCAGCCATGTCAAAATGAGATAACAAATTAAATTCATTTCATACAAGGAGGAGCACCATGTACAGAAAGGAACTGGAAGCCTACATTGACAGCCACACCCAGGAGATGGTGGAGGATATCTGCAAGCTGTGCCGCATTAACAGCGAAAAGATGCCTGCAAAGGAGGGGATGCCCTACGGAGAGGGAGCCGCCCGGGCATTGAAGGCGGCTCTGGAGATGGCAGAGGGGTACGGCTTTGCCGTGACCAATTATGACAACTATGTGGGATGTGCGGACTTAAACCATATGGAGAAGCAGCTGGATATCCTGGCCCATCTGGATATCGTTCCGGCAGGGGAGGGGTGGGAGGTGACATCCCCTTTTGAGCCGGTGGTAAAGGACGGCCGTCTCTACGGCCGGGGCACGGCAGACGACAAGGGACCGGCAGTGGCCGCTCTCTATGCCATGAGAGCCGTCAAAGAGCTGGGGATCCCCTTGACGAAAAATGTGCGGCTGATCGTAGGGACGGACGAAGAGTGCGGAAGCTCCGATATCGCCCACTACTACAAGATCGAGAAGGAAGCCCCGATGACATTCTCCCCCGATGCGGAATTTCCGGTGATCAATGTGGAGAAAGGCGGTCTGGCCGCCCACTTTACAGCCGGGTTTGAGCCGTCACAGGGAAGCGCGAAGCTGGTGTCCCTGGACGGGGGCATCAAGATCAACGTGGTGCCCGCCAAGGCATTTGCGTCGGTGAAAGGGCTGTCCATGGAGGTACTTAAGGAGACCGCAGGGAAGGTGCAGGAAGCCACAGGCGTTCAATTCTCCTTCAGCCAGGAGGGTGAGCTTGTGAAGATTACCGCGGAGGGGGTCAACGCTCACGCGGCTTACCCGGAGGGCGGCAACAATGCCCTCACAGGCCTTCTTAAATATGTGACGGAACTTCCCCTGGCGGACTGCGGGCAGCTGTCCTGCTTAAAGGGACTGTTAAATCTGATCCCTCACGGGGATTTGTACGGGGAAGCCATGGGCATTGCCATGGAGGACGAGATATCCGGAAAACTTACTCTGGCTTTCAGCATGCTGAAGGTGACGGAGGATAAGCTGGACGGGCAGTTTGACAGCCGCTGCCCCATCTGCGCCACAGAAGACAATGTTCTGGCCGTGGTGAAGGAGAAGATGGCCGCCGTCGGCGTGACGCTGCACAACGATTCCATGAAGCCGCCCCACCATGTGCCGGGGGACGGACTGTTCGTTCAGACCCTCTTAAAGGCCTACGAAACGTACACCGGAAGAAAGGGCCAGTGTCTGTACACAGGCGGAGGCACCTACGTCCATGAGCTGAAAAACGGTGTCGCTTTCGGCGCGTCCATGCCGGGAACAGACAACAACATGCACGGAGCCGACGAATTTGCCATCCTCGATGAACTGGTGACCAGCGCAAAGATCTTTGCCCAGGTAATCGTGGATCTGTGCTCCTGATAAAAACCGCGGGAGACAAATGAAAAAACACTCGAACTTTAACTGGAATTATTTCATAAAACATATTGCCATCATCGCCGTGCCCGTGGCGCTGCAGAACCTTCTGACCACCACGGGAAGCATGGTGGACACCATGATGCTGGCCTCCCTGGGGGAGAAGACCGTGGGGGCGGTGGGGCTGTGCGCCCAGTTCTCCAGCCTGATGTTTGCCGGGTACTGGGGATTTGTGGGCGGCGGCATGATGTTCTTCTCCCAGTACTGGGGAGCGAAGGACGACGAGGGCATCACCCGCTCCTACGGGCTTACCCTGTCCTTTATGATGGCGGTGGGCGTCATCTTTGCCTGCCTGGCCGTGGGGGCCCCGGAGCTGGTGATGAACATCTACACGGACAAGAGGGAGATCCAGCAGATCGGCATCACCTACCTGCGGATTGTGGGATTTGCCTACCCGCTCCAGATTCTGGCCATGGCCATGAGCGCCCTGCTGCGCTCCATCGAGCAGGTGAAGATCCCCCTGTACGGCGGCATTGCGGCGGTATTTGCCAACTGCTTTTTCAACTATATTCTCATATTCGGAAAATGGGGATTCCCGCAGATGGGAGCGGCAGGGGCTGCCCTGGGCACGGTTCTGGCAGGCATGGTGAATCTCTTTATACTGTTTGCCTTTGTGGTCAGAAGAAAGATCCCCTTCGTCCTGGCATTTACCAGGCATTTTCGCTGGAACCGGGTGTTTGTGGGACAGTATCTGCAGAAATGCTTCCCCATTCTCTGCAATGAGGTGCTTATCGGCATCGGAAACATGATGATCAACATCGTTCTGGGCCACCAGAGCGAGCAGGCCATCGCGGCCGTGGCGGTGTTTCGGACGCTGGAGGGCCTTGTGATCGCCTTCTTCAGCGGCTTTGCCAACGCGGCTACCATACTGGTGGGCAAGGAGGTGGGCGCCGGCAGCCATGAGACCGCCTTTGAGAGGGCCAAGAGGCTGGTGTATCTGTGCAGCGGCTTTATCGGGATTGCCTGTCTGATGATCATCGGGCTCCACGACCCGCTGCTCCACGCCATGGGGCTTCGCGGCGAATCCTACCGCATCGGAACGGGGATGCTCTTCATCTACAGCGTGGCGGCGGTTCTGCGCATGGGCAACTGGGCTCAGAACGACACCTACCGATCGGCGGGGGATGCGGCCTTTGGCTCTGTCATGGAGATCACCTTCATGTACCTGATGGTGCTCCCCTGTGTCTACACGGCCAACTACATATTCCACGCGCCGTTTCTTCTGGTGTTCGCCCTCTGCTACGGGGATGAGCCCATCCGCTATGTGATCATGCAGGTTCACATGTATTCGGGGAAATGGATCAAGCCTGTTTCCGACGCGGGTATGGCTTCCATCGGGGAGTTCAGGAGAAGGCACGGGATTGGAGAGGGAAAGAGAAAGAGGGGCGCCGTCAAATAGACACGGCAGAAAGACAGGTCCCGGGATTTAGCTTTTAGAAGCGCAAATCCCGGGGCTTTTTGCGTTTTCAGTAAACGCTTAATTTTCGACCGTCACTAAAATAAAAATGCCCCAGTCGTTTCCAGCAACTGAAGCACATTGACAATTCACATGCGATTTATTCATTCC
>JAAWHK010000114.1 GCA_022795805.1 Hungatella sp.
ACCTCAGTGTCCCGAGGATAAGCGTCAGGCCATCAAGGCGGCATTCAGGCATTTTAAGATGATTTAAAATGAAACGAGCAGAAGGCGGTCAGGAACAGGCGATTCTAGGCTGCCTTCTTTTTTGTATCATAGGAAAGTCCTCCGTTTGAAGGTGACCAAAAAAATAACCCGCCAAAAGGCGGGTATGGCAAAACAGACGATGGTTAAAAAATGTAAAATCCTTCCTCGAACTCATCATCATCGATTTCATCTTCTTCTGTAAGAAAATAGTGCATGTCGCGTAGATCCGAATCGGTCATGCCTCCCGGCGGATTGTCGATGTATTTTTGCCTGAGCTCCTCTAAAGCTTTGTCGTTAATGAAAATCTTACCTCTTGTCTGTTGATAAGTCCAGTATGGGACAGACAGGAGAAAAAATCAAGAGGAACGGTATCTGGCTTTTTGCCTGGCTTTAAGCATTGTCCTTTCATAAAGTGCTTCGAGAGGAATATGCAGGTGGTTGCGGTATAGATCAACCAGTATCATTTGATGTCCGCATTTGGTGCATTTCAGGGGGCATAGCCAAAGGAACAGGATATGCCGGCCTGCCAGCGGTTAAAACTTTTGAGGATGGGCTGCCAATTTTTTTGGATGGCGCGGCGTAGAGATTTGTCCTGTTCCCTGTGCCTGGCATAGAGGCCATAATAACGTACCTTCTTGAAATTCCAGTCAGGGATATGCTGGATGAGGAGGGATATAAAATCCATGGCAGGGACGGTTTTACGGATAAAGGCGTTATCCTCATGGCGGTTATAGTGGAAGGTGACGGAACTGCCATCATAGGAATCAATGCGTTTAAGGGCGATGGGAGGGCCGGCCGAGGTAACGTAAGCGCTGAATAAGATATCGGTTTTACAACTTCTGAAATCTGTGTGATAATCTTTTCAATTGGAGAAGCGTATATTCCGATTTCCGAAACTTTGCATTCAGGACATGGCTATCTTCATAGCATTCATCTGTCCCCGGCATGCTTATTCCAAAAGAATAGGAAGGAGTGAGTTCCAAATGACTCAGCATCGTATCAAACACACGGATCAGGAGTGGTTCGACCTGATCAATGACTGCCAGACCAGCGGTTTAAAAGTAAAAACCTGGTGTGAACACCATGACTTTACGGCCAAAGCACTTTATTATCATATGCGGCAGCTCCGGAAAAAAGGATTTGCCCTCTCTAAAAGAATTGCAGGTTCCTCTTCTCCAGAAAAACAGGAAGTAGTCTGTCTTGATGTTTCTAATGGGATATCTGCCGGCGCATTGTCTCATCCTATGATAGATGCTAATCATACATCAGCTGTCAGCATCGATTTTCATGGTATCCATATCGGAATATCCAACCATGCGGCGCCGGATACGATTCGGAATACATTCCGCGTGCTGCAGGAATTGTGTTAGGCGATCTTTCCAGAGTATTCAGGATCTATCTGATCACAGGCCGTACAGATATGCGTCTCTCGATCAATGGACTCATGGCGATCATCCGGGATACTTATCAAATGGATCCTTATGCAAATGCTCTTTATCTTTTTTGCGGCAGGAAACAGGACCGTTTAAAAGCGCTGCATCATAATAAAACAGGTTTTGTACTGCTTTACATGCGGCTGGATTCCGGGCGGTTCCAGTGGCCCCGCAATGCCTCCGAAGTCCGGGCACTCACTCGTCAGGAATACCGGTGGCTCATGGAAGGCCTTTCCATTGACCAGCCCAAGGCACTTCATCCGGTATTAAACAGAGATTTTTGATCCATTTGTGAAAAACAGAGAATTTTAAAAATCTTTTTCATGCAGGAAATGCCTGCGGAGTGAAGTTCTCCACAGTCATTCCAGACTGCCGGGGGAATTCTTCACAATCCTATTTATAATGGAGCCTGCCGATGTGGATAAGGGTATCATCCGGACCCGAAAAGGATTGATTTTTCAGGGTTATCCACAGCGCATGCATCCGTCAAAATGCCTATATGCGTGCCCAGCGCCTGTTTGTCGGCTGATTTGTTTTCCTTTATAATAAAGGCAGACAGAAGGGAGGCACGACATAGTGGAAGACCGTACGAAACTGTTGATTGAGCTCATGCAAAAAACAATTGAACACAAGGACGAACAGATCAGGGAACTTCGTGAGACGCTTAAAAATCTGCAGACCACGGTTGCCAGCCTCAATGAAACCATTGAAGAATTCCGCCGGAAATTCTTTGGCTCTTCCAGTGAAAGATCCCGCCGGAAAAATGTGGAGCCGGAGAAAGAAGAAGAAACGGAAAAAGTAACCGTCAAAAGCTATCAGCGTGACCGGAAGCCAAAATCCACACGGGAAGAGCTTTATAAAAATCTGCCGGTCAGGGAGGTGCGCTGCCCAATGCCGGAGGGGAAGCGGCTCTGCCCGGACTGCGATACCCCGATGGAGCCCATTTCCCGGCAGTATGTCAGGGAGGAACTTTCCATAATCCCGGCGAAAGTAGAACGGATCCGTTACCTTCAGGAAGTTCTCGCCTGTCCTGTATGCAGGAAGGAAGATGAGGGGACGATTGTCAAAGCGCCTGCGCCGACAGCTTTGCTGGCCCACAGCCCGGCATCCCCATCCATGGTCGCCTATGTGATGTACCAGAAATTCATGAACTCCGTGCCGTTCTACCGGCAGGAAATGGATTGGCTCCAGAAAGGAGCGCCGCTTGCAAGGGAGACTACGGCCAACTGGTGCATCAAATGTGCCCTGACGTATTTCCGGCCGGTCTATGATCTGCTTCATAAGTATCTGCTTCAACGCGAGATCCTCCACGCGGATGAAACGGTATGTCAGGTCCTGCATGAGAAAAGCCGCAGCATCAAAGTCTTATATGTGGATCTATCTGTCCGGCAACGACGGGCTTCCGGGAATCATCCTGTATGAATACCAGCCCGGCAGACAGGGGGACTATGCCAGAAACTTTCCGGAAGGGTTCTTCGGTCTGTTGGAATGTGACAGTTACACTGGTTATAACAGTATAGAGAATGTTATCCTGGTCTGCTGTCTTGCCCACTGCCGCCGGTACTTCTTTGAAGCAATCCCCGCTGCCCGACGCAGGAAGCTCGTACGGAGCGGCTCCTGAAAGATTTATCCGCGGAAGAAAGGAAAGCAAAGCGGTTGGAACTGGAAGTTCCGATCTGGAGCATGTTTTGGGAATGGATCGAGAGCTTGAATCCTCTGGGCAAAAGCGCATTGGATAAAGCAGTTGGTTATGCTAAGAACCACCGGGAGCTGCTTGGGAATTATCTGTTGGATGGAAGGTGTGAAATTTCCAACAACCGAGCCGAACGGTGTGCGAAATCTTACGGAACAGGAAGAAAGAACTTTTTATTCCATGACAGCGTGAAAGGAGCCGAGTCAAGCGCTGTCATCTATAGTCTCGTAGAGACAGCCAAAGCAAACAAGCTGAATGTGTTCCAGTACCTCTACACACTATTGTTATACATGCCGGACTACAAAGATCAGCCCGCAGGCGTGGAAGCAATGATGCCCTGGAGTGATTTCATAAAGGAGCGCTGTTCGGGAGTGATGAATACAAAAATAGAAACACCAGAGAATCGGGGGCAGATACCATTATGATAACTGCTTTCGTATTTGGTGATGGTATTTTTATAGCGCTGAATAACGGTTGGTTATTCAGCGCTTACGAGGTAACGGCCAATGTATTTAGTGACAACGCGTGTATCGCAAAGGTTAGGTTTGGCATAGACATAGAAACCGTTTTGTCCTTGCGGTAAATGAGGGCCTTGGTCTTTTTGAAAGAAGGCCCAATGCGCTTTTCCATTTCGTTGAGGAGGGCGGTCTGGAAAGCGCTGCGCAGGAAAGTATAACTGAAATGTTTCACATTGCGCCAGAAAGAGTCATCGGAGAAGCCGCCCTCGGTAATAAGGCAATGGATGTGGGGGTTCCATTGGAGGGAGCGGCCGAAGGTATGTAGGACGCAGATGAAGCCGGGGACAAAGTTTTTGGATTTATTAAGCTTGCGGAACAACAATAGGACAACGCTTCTGACAGCCTGGAAGAGGCAGCCAAGGAGGGGGCGGTCCTCAAGGAAAAAATGTCTGAGCCGTTCGTCAATGGTAAAGACACAGTGGCGTGCAGGAAAGCAGTTTAAAGGACATACTGGTGGCGCCTTCCTAGTACTGCGTTGCATTAATAATCAAGTAATGCTATGCTGCCAAAGGCACACCCTTATAAGTCCACTTAAATGGTTTTGCCATAAGGTTATATTGTTCAATAAAACGTAGAATACTGGTTTCCAGTTCTTCAACGGAGCGATAGCTCTTCCTTTTGAGCAAAC
>JAAWHK010000022.1 GCA_022795805.1 Hungatella sp.
CGCCCGTGTTCTTTCATAGTCCTGCATGTCAATGATTGCATAGCGCCCGCGTCCGTTTTTGGTGAGAAAGACCGGTGCGCCCACAGATACGTCACGGAGTACATCACTGTAATTCCTCAAATCAGAGATTGGCTTGATATTCGGCATAATCACATTCTCCTTTCTTACCTTTAGTATACCCTTATTTGATGTAGAATTCAACAGCATATTTTACAACAGTATTTTAGTGAGCGCCCCATATAGATTTTGAGAGGCTCCCGGTCCTGGACTGTCCTTCTTCTGGCAAAAAATCCGGGGCTTTCCGGCTTGTCCACTCATAAATCCCTTTGATGTGTTCCCATGTTACATTGTGGCTAGGCATGCCGCCTGCCCGGCCTCCCAGGACTTTGGTTCCCTTCACCATATCCCACGTAAAATTTTCAATGGGCTGCCTGGCCACCAGGAAATTGCCCGCCCGCTGGGTCAGCTGGGCGAAGTTGACGGCATAGTCCTGGGCTCCCCCGGCGTAGGTGTAGATGCTGGCCTCAGAACCCATAAATCCGATGTCCGCGTCCCCCGACACCAGAGCGGTCATGACCTTGTCGGCTCCGGCGCCGTTTACCAGGGTCAGGTCGATGCCCTCTTCCTCAAAATACCCCAGCTCTATGGCGGCGTACTGAGGCGCGTAGAAGATGGAGTGAGCCACCTCGTTTAAGGTGACAGGGGTAAGTTTCTGCAAAGGAGGATGAGACTGGCAGCCGGAGAGAAGGGACAGGGAGAGCGCGGCTGCCAGAACAAATGCACACGTTTTTTTCATGAAAAACTCCTGCATAGATTTTCTATTAGGTTATGATATTGACAGTTGATGAAAATGGTGCTTGTTCTGGGAGGGAAAATCAGTTGTTAGATGAGAAAAATGGATGTATATTGGACAGGAAGACCGGGACGGACGCAGGGGGAGCCAGGGAAAACGGCCCTCCGGACAGCGCTGTCTTCGACACGGCAGTGCAGCGGTTCTATCATGCAATTTGCGGCATGTTTTTCCTAAAAAGACAAATGTGAGCGTCAGAATGACGAAAATGGTCAAAAACACTTGACTTATGGTAAAAATGTGACTAAACTATATTTCAGCGTGTTTATAGGGCAAAGCGACGTGAAAAAGCCCCGTGGGGCCTGGAAGGGAATCGTTTGCACTCACTGCGCAGCATAACAAAAGTAAGGGTGATTATAATGGGTAAGTATGTAGCAAAAAGGCTTGGAATGGCGCTGGTTACGATTTTTCTCGTTACCTGTCTCACATTTCTGCTGATGAACGCGGTGCCGGGAAGTCCGTGGCTCAGCGAGAAAGCGCCGTCGGAGGCCACGCTGGCAGCGCTCAATGCCAAGTACGGCATGGATAAGCCGGTACACATTCAGCTTCTTAAGTACCTTCAGAATCTGCTGAAGGGTGATTTTGGCGTATCTTTAAAGATGCAGAAGAACCGGGCGGTTCTGAGCATCATCGGAGAAATGTTTCCCGTTTCAGCGAAAGTCGGAGCCATAGCCCTGTGCTGGGCCGTGCTGGTGGGCGTGCCTCTTGGATGTCTGGCGGCATTTAAAAGGGGAAAGCTTACGGACAGCATCCTCAGGGTGGTGTGTACCCTGGGAATCTCCATGCCCAGTTTTGTGGTGGCATCCATCCTGCTGGTGACATTTGCGGGAGGCATCGCATCTCTGAAAATATTCCCTACGATTTTCGACGCCACGGCGGGGTGGAGGACGTATGTGCTTCCATGTTTTGCTCTGGGATTTTATCCCATGTGCTACACGGCCAGGCAGACCAGGTCGGCCATGCTGGATTCCCTGAATCAGGAATTTATCAAGACAGCCAGGGCCAAGGGCCTGAAGAACAGCAAAATTATCTTCAAGCACGCTCTGAGAAACGCCCTGATCCCGGTTATCACCTACTTGGGGCCTCAGGTGGCGTTCACCCTGTGCGGCGGCTTTGTGGTGGAGAGCGTATTTTCCATCCCCGGGCTTGGGCGGTATTTTGTCCAGTCCATCCAGAACAGGGATTACCCGGTGATTATGGGAACCACCGTATTTCTGGCCAGCTTTATTATTCTGATGAATATGGTTGTTGACATTCTATACAAGATTGCTGACCCGAGGATTAATCTGACGAAGGGAGGGGAGTGATCATGGCGGAGGATAAGAAGATGAAGCGGTTTCCTGTGACCCTGCAGCCGGATGTGGAGGGGATGCTTGACTGGAACGGCTTTGACGCGGATGATTTCGAAAGCGCCTCCCAGGAGGAGAAGGCGGATTTTATCCAGGAGAGGCAGAGCGTTTCCTACTGGAAAGATGCCTGGAGACGACTCAAGAAGAACACCGTGGCCATGGTGGCTCTGGGAGTGATTATTTTTCTGGTCCTGTTTGCGTTTGTGGGGCCGTACATCGTGCCCTACGGGTATGAGGAGTTTAACAAGGGGGCGGAGAATCTTCATCCGTTCCACTACGCCCTGGAGGATCAGCAGCGGCTGGAGGCGGAGATCGCGGCCAGAACCAAGACAGAGACTCTCAGCGTGGACGACATGATCGAGCAGGCCAAGGCGGAAGCGGAGGCCAGGGGTGAGAAGCTCAGCAGCGTGGATATCGCAAAGATTAGGGCTCAGGCCAAGGTGAACGCCCAGAATTCCGCCGAGGAGGAGGAGAGTGTGAACCCGGATGAGCTTCTGGTGGAGCTGGGGATCAAGAAAAAGCTTTTCGGTTACTCCAAGGCGGAGCTGGAGAGGAAGGCGGCCGGGGAGAAGGTATTTCCCCACATGTTCGGAACCGATATGTACGGCAGGGATATTCTGGTCCGCGTCATGTACGGCGCCAGGGTGTCCATGAGCGTGGGCATCTGCGCGGCTATTCTGGTTCTGTGCATCGGCGCCACTTACGGGGCCATATCCGGTTACTGCGGCGGCAGGGTGGACGCGGTGATGCAGCGTATTGTTGAGGTTATCTACTCCGTACCGGAGATGCTGGTGGTGCTTCTTATAGCCACGGCTCTCAAGCCGATTCTGACGGAGTATGTTAATACAGGCACAGGGCCTTTGAAGTCCTTTGTGGCGGTTCTGGGTCCCAACCTGATTTCCATGTTTATCGCATTCGGCATGCTGTACTGGGTGACCATGAGCCGTATTATCCGCGGCCAGGTGCTGCAGCTGAAGCAGCAGGAGTATGTGACGGCGGCCAGAGCCCTGGGGGCTTCCGGAGGGCGGATTATCCGCAGGCATCTGATTCCCAACTGTATCGGACAGATCGTGGTGACCACCTGTCTCCAGATCCCGTCGGCTATTTTCCTGGAGTCTTTCCTGTCCTACCTGGGCGTGGGCGTGTCGGCGCCGCTTCCCAGCCTGGGCTCCATGGCCACGGACGCCCTGAGCGGAATGTATACCTACACATACCGGCTGATTATACCGTCCATGGTGCTGAGTGTTATGATTCTGGCGTTTAACCTGTTTGGCGACGGACTTCGGGACGCTTTGGACCCGAAGCTTAAGAAATAGAGAGGAGGAGACTGTTATGGCAGAAGGAAACGGAAATCAGAAACTGCTGGAAGTGAAGGACCTGCACGTCTCTTTCTTTACACCCGCAGGCGAGGTGAAAGCCGTAGGCGGTATCTCCTATGATCTCAACTACGGAGAGGTCATGGGCGTGGTGGGAGAGTCCGGTTCGGGAAAGAGCCAGGAGGCCTACTCCATCATGGGGCTTTTACAGTCCCCGGGCAAGGTGGTAGGCGGTTCCATCACCTTTGAGGGTCAGGACGTGCTGAAATTCTCAAAGGACGAGATGACGTCGTTTCGCGGCAGCAAGGTGGCCATGATCTTTCAGAATCCCATGACCTGTTTAAACCCGGTGTACACCATCGGCAACCAGCTGGTGGAGGCGCTCAGGGCTCACGACAGGGAGATCTCCAGGGAGGACGCCGAAAAGCGCGCCATGGAGATGATGGAGATGGTGGGCATCAACAATGTGGAGAAGCGTATGAAGCAGTATCCCCACGAGTTTTCGGGAGGTATGAGGCAGCGTGTCATGATCGCCATGGGCCTGATCTGCCATCCTCAGCTGCTTATCGCCGACGAGCCCACCACGGCTCTGGACGTAACCATCCAGGCTCAGATCCTGGAACTGATGAAGGCCCTCCAGAAGAAGACCAAGATGGGCATTATTTTCATCACCCACAACCTGGGCGTGGTGGCGGACATCTGCGACAAGGTGTCGGTCATGTATGCGGGGAAGATCGTGGAGCAGGGGCCGGTGGACGACATCTTCTACAAGGCAGCCCACCCTTACACCCTGGGGCTTTTGCGGTCCATGCCCCGTGTGGACGCGGACAGCTACGAGCGGCTGATTCCCATTGAGGGTACGCCGGTGGATATGCTGAACCCGCCGGAGGGATGTCCCTTTGCCCCCAGATGCGAGCACTGCATGAAGATCTGCCTGAAAAAGATGCCGCCCTACGTGGAGGTGGGGGAGAATCACCGCTCCGCCTGCTGGCTTCGGGTTCAGGAGTATTTGAATAAAAAATCTGACGGCGGGGAGGATGGCAGAAATGAGCAGCAATGAAAATCTCCTTGAGGTAACGAAACTGAGAAAATATTTTCCGATAAAAGGTGTCAGGGGGCCGGGGGTTCAGGCCGTGCAGGATGTTTCCTTCTCCATTAAGAAGGGGGAGACTTTGGGCTTGGTGGGTGAGTCCGGCTGCGGCAAGACCACCCTGGGGCGCACGGTGCTGCGGCTTTACGAGCCTACGGGCGGGAAGATCGTCTATGACGGCGACGTGCTCTACGACAACCCGCTGGGGGACGACGGAAAGCCCCTGGGCAAAGGGGTTTCGGCCAACATGCTGCCGTACCGCAGAAAGATGCAGATTATCTTTCAGGATCCGTCGGCTTCCCTGGACCCCAGAATGACGGTTGGGGAGATCATCGGAGAGGCCATTGACATCCACAAGCTGGCGGCCAGCAAAGGCGACAGGGCGGACATGATCAAGGAACTTCTGGGGAAGGTGGGGCTTAACACGGAGCATGCCAACCGGTATCCCCATGAGTTTTCCGGCGGACAGCAGCAGAGGGTGGGCATTGCCAGGGCTTTGGCGGTTAAGCCGGAGTTTATCGTGTGTGACGAGCCTATCTCCGCGCTGGACGTGTCCATCCAGTCCCAGGTAGTGAACATGCTGGAGGATATGCAGCAGGAGATGGGGCTGACCTACCTGTTTATCGCCCACGATCTTTCGGTTGTGCGCCATATTTCCAGCAGGATCGGGGTTATGTACCTGGGCTCCATGGTGGAGCTGGGGGAGAGCTATGAGCTGAACCGCAATCCCATCCACCCCTACACCAAGACGCTTCTGTCGGCGGTTCCGGTGCCGGATCCTCAGCTTAGCAGGACCAGGCAGAGGATTGTGCTGGAGGGAGACATTCCCAGCCCCATGAATCCGCCCGGCGGATGCCGGTTCCACACCAGATGCCCCTATGCCACGGAGAGGTGCAGCCGGGAGGCGCCTGTGTTTAAGGAGCATGGGCCGGGCCACTGGGCGGCCTGCCATCTGCTGGAAGGCCAGGGAGGCTGATAAAGAGGGTATCTCCGCCTGTATCACAGGCGTTTCGATACAAATATAAAGGAGGTATGTATTATGAGAAAGACAAACAAAGTATTGTCTATGGTTCTGGTTTCTGCCATGACGGCGTCTCTTGCGGCGTGCGGCGGCGGAAATACAACGGAACCCACCACGACAGCAGCAGCAGACACTACCGCGGCGGAGACCACCGCAGCGGAAGCGAAAGAGGATGAGGAGACCACCGCGGCGGCCGGTGCTGAGGAGTCCGGTGATTTCAACATTGCCGTGTGTCTGGCTTCCGAGCCCCAGACCATCGACCCGGCGCTTAACAGCGCGGTTGACGGCGCGATCATGATCAACCATATGTTTGAGGGTTTGATCAAGTGGGTTGACGACGGCGAAGGCAACGCCATGCTGGCTCCCGGCCAGGCAGAGTCCTGGGAGAAGGTGGTCAACGACGACGGAACCGTTACCTACACCATGAAAATGCGGGACGGCATCAAGTGGTCCGACGGCAAGGAAGTAACGGCAGGCGATTTCGAGTACAGCTGGAAGCGTCTGGCTACACCGGATACTGCGGCTGACTACTGCTACATGATCGATATGGTTCAGGGGTACGCGGATGTTGCAGCCGGTACGGCTGACCCGGATACGCTGGCTATCAAGGCCATCGACGACAAGACCCTGGAGATCGTGCTCAGCTATGACTGTCCCTACTTCGAGGAGATCATGGCATTCCCGGCTACCTTCCCGGTTCGCCAGGATATGGTAGAGGGCAACGACGAGTGGACCTACGATCCGGCATCCTATGTAGGCAACGGGCCTTACAAGATGAAAGAGTGGTCCCACAACGCCTACATTCTGGCTGAGAAGAACACGGAATACTATGACTACGCCAACCTTGGGCCGGAGACCATCCGTTTCACCCTGCTTGACGATGCCAACGCCATGCTGGCTGCCTACAAGAGCGGCGAGCTGCAGTTCATCGAGGAGGTTCCCACAGACGAGATCGCAAACTATCTGGCTTCCGGCGAGATGGATATCGCGGACTACATCGGAACTTACTACGTATGCTTCAACACGGAGGACGAGGTTTTCTCTGATCCCAAGATCCGCAAGGCCTTCTCTCTGGCCATTGACCGTAACTATATTGTAGAGAATGTTACCCAGACCGGTGAGGTTCCGGCTACCGGTTTCGTTCCCTCCGGTGTTTACGACGCAGACGGCTCCAGCGGAGACGATTTCCGTACCGTCGGCGGCGAGTACTACAGTGTAGCAGAAGCCGATTATGAGAAGAACTGCGAGGAGGCCAAGGCGCTTCTGGCAGAGGCCGGCTATCCAGGCGGAGAGGGCTTCCCCACCGTTGAGTACATGTACAACACAGACGACAGGCACAAAGCCATCGGAGAGGCTCTGCAGAACATGTGGCAGACCGTTCTGGGCGTTAACGTAACCCTGAACAATCAGGACTGGAACGTATTCCTGCAGACACGTAAGGACGGCGACTATCAGATCGCACGTAACGGATGGATTGCAGATTACAACGATCCCTGCTCCTTCCTGGATATGTGGTATACCGACGGCGGCAACAATGACGCTCAGTACTCCAACAAGGAATACGACGCATTCATCGACGCTGCAAAGGCCACATCCGTTCAGGCAGACCGTATGAAAGCGTTCCATGACGCTGAGGATCTTCTGATGGGCACTGACAGCGTACACGCTCCCATCTATTTCTACACTCAGAAATATATGATGGAGGAGGGCATCGAGGGTATGTACTATACGCCTCTTGGATACTTCTTCTTCGGTTACACCCACAAGTAAGCACGGTCCCATGGGCGTACCACAATGTGGCGAAAAAACGGTATAGTCATAGTGACTATGCCGTTTTTTTGTGGTTGGGTATGAGGCCGGATGAAAAAAGGTACTTTATAAACCGGGGCTCCTGTGATAAACTTAAGAAAGACTATTGGGGGAGGAATACATGAAGATGGATTACAAGATTATCGTTCTGGACCTGGACGGCACGCTGACTAATCGGGACAAGGTTATAACGCCGCGGACAAGGGAGGCTCTCATGAGAGCCCAGGACATGGGAAAGATCGTGGTGCTGGCGTCGGGGCGGCCCACGCCGGGGGTTATGCCTCTGGCAGAGGAGCTGAGGCTTTCGGAGCACGGAGGCTATATTCTGTCCTTTAACGGGGGGATGATCGTCAGCTGCAGTACAGGCAAAGTGGTGTTCGACTGTCAGCTTCCGCCGGAGGTTAACAGCCAGGTGATTGATCTGGCGCGGGAACACAGGGTGGATATTATGACCTATGAGGGAGATCGGATTATTGCCAGCGACGCTTCCTATAAATATATTGCTCTGGAGTCCAGAGTCTGCCATATGGATGTGAAGGAGATCCGGGAGCCGGAGGATATGAAGGCTTACGTGACGTTTCCGGTGCCTAAGTTTATCCTGACGGACGACGGGGACTATCTGGTCACGGTGGAGCCCAGGGTGAAGGCGGCTCTGGGGAAGAACTACAGTGTGTACCGCTCGGATTCCTACTATCTGGAGGTCCTCCCCAGGGGGATTGACAAGGCAAAGTCCCTGGAGCGTTTCCTGGAGGTGACCGGGTACCGGCGGGAGGAGATGATCGCCTGCGGGGACGGATACAATGACCTGTCCATGATAAAGTATGCGGGCCTGGGCGTGGCTATGGAAAACGGGGTCCTTCCGGTGCGTCAGGCGGCGGATTACATCACTTTGTCCAACAATGACGACGGTGTGGCCCATGTTGTGGAAAAATTTATGCTTTCTTTATAGCAGAAGGTATGGACTTTATAAATTTACTGTGTTAAAATATCCCCTAGGAGACCAGGGGACTGTCCGGCGAAAATCGTCTGATATGAACGGAGAGGGGCAGCCATAGAGAGGGTCTGAAAAAGGGGAACAAGGAATGAACAAAAAGATTAAGACAGAGGCGGTGGATCATCTGTTTGAGGCCGTTTTGAAGCTGGAGAATCCGGAGGAGTGCTATTCTTTTTTTGAGGATGTGTGCACGGTCAATGAGCTGTTGTCGCTTTCCCAGCGGTATGAGGTGGCCAGGATGCTGAGGAAGAAGAAGACTTATCTGGAGATTGCGGAGAAGACAGGGGCTTCCACGGCTACCATCAGCCGTGTGAACCGCTCTCTTAATTACGGCAATGACGGGTACGACATGGTATTCGCCCGTCTGGAGGAGACGGAAGAAAAAGAGGGATAGACGGGAAGAAGAAAGAGCAGACCGGGGCAGCTTTGAAGGAAGCGCCCCGGTATTGGTGTGCGTTTTTGACGCACACTTTTTTCGTTTTCTTTGTTCTGAAATCCGTTCCGGAAAATAGGCTGAGAGTGATTGTCAGCAAAGTTAAAAAATGTTATAATATTCGCGGATTTTACAGGAAAGGTGTTGTACGTATGAAAAGGAAGTATATTCTGTTGTCTTTGATGGTGTGCGCAGGGGTTTTGGCGGCTTCCTGCAAGGGGAAGGAGGAGCCCCAGACCGGCAGTCCGGCCGCGAAGGAGACGGTGGAGCTGACCGTCTGGGGGGCTGAGGAGGACGAGGCGCTTTTAAGAGAGATCTTCGCCTCCTTTCAGGCCCGCTATGGGGATGAAGCCAGTTTTCAGATTACTTACATGTCCCAGAGTGAGTCCAGCTGCAAGGATGCGCTGCTGGCCGATCTGGAGGGAGGCGCCGATGTGTTCGCCTTTGCGGATGACCAGGTGGCTGCGCTGGCTGCAGCGGGAGCCCTGGAGCCTGTAGAAGATGAGGCGGGCGTCCGCAGCGCCAATCTCTCCGCGGCCGTGGAGGCGGCTTCTGTGGGGAATGTGGTTTATGCTTATCCGCTGACAGCGGACAACGGCTATTTCCTCTATTACAATAAAGATTACTTCACGGAGAGTGACGTAAAAAGCCTGGAGAAGATGGTGGATATCGCCGGGCAGGCAGGAAAAGCGGTGACCATGGACTGGTCTTCAGCCTGGTATGTGTACGCGTTTTTCGGGAATACGGGCCTGGAAGTGGGGCTCAATGAGGACGGTATCACCAACTACTGTACCTGGAACGATTCCGACGGTCCGATACGGGGCACAGATGTGGCGGAGGCCATGCTTAAGATCGCGTCCGGCTCCGGATTTTCCAACCGGACGGACACGGATTTTCTGGCCGGCGTGCAGGACGGATCCGTGATCGCAGGCGTCAGCGGCGTGTGGAACGCGGTGGCGGTGCAGGAGGCGTGGGGGGACAGTATGGGAGCCACCAGACTGCCCTCCTATACCTGCCGGGGACAGCAGGTGCAGATGGCATCCTTTTCCGGGTGCAAGCTCATAGGCGTCAACGCCTACTCCCAGCATAGGGAGTGGGCCGAGCGGCTTGCACAGTGGATCACCAGCCAGGACAATCAGACTCTCCGGTTTGAGATGCGGGGGCAGGGACCATCCAACTTAAACGCGGCCAATTCTCCCGCCGTTCAGGAGGCGCCTGCCATCGCGGCGCTGCTGGCCCAGTCGGAGTACTCCCAGCTTCAGCGGGTGGGAGGCAAATTCTGGGAGCCGGTGGCTGAGTTTGCCGGGAACATGGCCGAGGGCAATCCTTCGGGCGCGTCTCTCCAGAGTCAGCTGGACAGATTGGTGGAGGGTGTGACGGCCCGTTAATTCACAGACAGGATTTTAAAAATATTCGGGAGGGATTTGTATGAAAGACAGGCTGACTTTGCAGCAGCGCTTAATTCTGCCGGTGATTCTGTTGGGAGCGGTAATCCTGCTGTCCAATGTGCTGGCAGTATTCAGCATCAACAATGTGAACAACAATGCGGGAACGATTGTGGATGAATATATGGTCAGCGAGGCACGGCTGGAGGAGATTCGGCATTCGATTCTGAACCTTCACCGCCTGGCGCTGTCTCACATCGTGGCTGTGGACCACGGGACCATGATCCAGCTTGTTCAGGAGATCAAGGAGCAGGAGGCAGAGCTGGACGGGAAGCTTGCCGCCTATGAGGAGTTTGTGGAGGAGAGGGACAGGGAGACCTACAAGGCTCTGCTGGAAGATTACGGGACGTTCAAGCATTCCCTGGTGCAGCTGGCCTGCGCCAGCGCCGACAGCAGAACCCAGGAAGCCTACGCCCTGGCCAACGGGGATGTGGCATCGTCAGGCGGTCAGGCGGAGGGAAACATAGACGCCCTGTATGAGTCTGTGAGCCGTCAGGCAGCCAGTGCCCGGGGGCGGCTCACGGCGGTGTACATAACCTCCCTTTTGATCAGCGGGGCCAGCCTGGTGACGGGGATGGTGCTGGTAGTGATCGCTTTCAGGATCATCGGCAGGTATGTGATCGCTCCTATCCGGGCCAGCATGGATACGCTCCAGGACAGCGCCAGACGAATCAGTGGAGTGGTGGATGAGGTTCGAAAGAGAACCAGGACCTCAAGTACCAGCGTGGGGAAACTTTCGGGTCTCACCGACAGCCTGTCCGCCGCCCTGGAGGAGATCGCCGGCAGCGCCGCTGTCATAAACACAAGCGCGGCCGGAACCCAGGAGGATGCCAGGGAAATGACCGAAGAGTGCACATCCATCACCGCCTACTCCGTGGAGATGAGAGAACGGGCAAAGGGGATGGAGCAGTCGGCCAAAAGCAATATGGAGAGTATTCGGGCAAAGACCGAGAGCATTATGGCCGTGCTCAATGAGGCTATCGAGAAGAGCCGCAGCGTGGATCAGATAGGAAGCCTGACAAAGGATATCCTGGCCATCTCCTCCTCCACGGACCTGATTGCGGTCAACGCCTCCATCGAGGCTGCCCGGGCCGGGGAGGCGGGGAAGGGCTTCGCCGTAGTGGCCCAGGAGATCCGCCGTCTGGCGGACTCCTGTACGGAAACGGCAGGCCACATCCAGGAGGTCAGCGGGATGGTCACCGGGGCCGTGGAATACCTCTCAGGCAGCGCCCAGGAGCTGGTGGACTATCTGGGAAAGGCGGTTCTGACCCAGTTTGAACAGTCCGTCCAGGCGGGGCGGCAGTATCGGGACGACGCGGAATATGTGGAGCGCTCCATGGACTCTTTTAACGGCCGGGTGGTGCGCCTCAATGATTCAATGTCGGAGATTGCGGCCTCCATCTCCAATATTACGGGAGCCATTGACGGCGCGGTGTCCGGAATTACGGGTGCGGCCGATAATACCCGGATTCTGGCGGATGATATGGGCGGCATTGCGGTGCGTATGGATACGAATCAGGAGATTGTGGGAGAACTGCAGGGGCAGGTGGAGGTGCTGGCCAACCTGTAACACTTCTTTTGTGACCGTGTTTGATTCGAAAATTTTGCGGGAGATTTTGCCCGAATGAGGAAAGCCGGCGGATCATGCCGGATAAAAAACGAACAGGAGGAAAATCATGTTCTGTGAAAAATGCGGGAACGAGATTGAAAAGGGGGGCAAGTTCTGTTCGGTATGCGGGCAGAAGGTAGAAACAGCAGAAGGTAGATTCAAAGGGCCGAAAATGACGGGGAAGCCTGCCGGTGTGCTCTCCAGAAAGCTAATCCTTGGTTTTGTCCTGATATGCGCGGTTGTGGCGGCCGGGATTGGCTGCGTTAAACTGTTTGGACAGGGGAAAAGAATGGGGAACACCCTGCCGGAGAAGCTGTTTCTGGCACCCGCCGATCAGCTTGCCAATATGTCACTGGATGATTTGGCGGACATGTTAGATGAGGAGGGTGCGCTTTATGAGGAGGACACGTACTATATTATGACTTCCTCCACAGATTACTTTATGGGTTATGATTGTATCTTTGGCTATGGGGAATATGACAACCATATAGGCGCTCCGCCTTCCGGACTGGCAGGGAAGAGCTTTTCCTTTAACTGTATTGTTGCGTTTGACAGTAATGATGATTTTAAAGAAGGACAGAAGGAACTGAGTAACTATCTGGAAAAGAGTCTGGTAAAGAAAGGCAGCCCTTTAAAAACAAAAGGAAAGTTTTTTTCCGGAAATACTTATCTGGTTGAATGCTCAGATAAAGGCATAGATCTTTTCTTTGATAAATTCGACAGTATAGACGATTTGGGATTTTTTGGTGTGGATAACAGTCTGGTAAGGAATTATGCCGCAGAGGCAGGCGAAGACGGCCAGCTTGATAAAACCGTATTAAAAGAGCTGATAGACAGCATGGACTATGAGATGTACAAATTTGTCCAGATAAGTTATCCTACCTTTGATGAAGAATTAGAAGGGATGTTTCCCAGGGATAAATCTTATACGAACCATGTCTGCTATATACAGGTAACAAGCCTTCCCATGACCCAGGATCAGTACATAGCCTTTGCAGGAACGTGGGGATATGACGCTATAAATGGGAAAAAGATTGATCTGAGTGAATTTGAGCCGGATTTGGATCCGGATCAATTTCAGGAGAACAGCATGCGTCTGCCCTGGCATCTCCTGTGGGTTAGCGAGGATGACGAGTTTATAGATTACGAAGATTTTGTATTATCCTGCATGTATTTTATGCAGGAGCATGATTATAACCTGTTGTCGGGAGAGTATGTAAAGAATCACCTTGAGAAAAAGCTGTGGTATTTAAAGTGGTTCGGGTGGAATATTGATTCGGATGAGCCTGCACCTGATCTGTCGGAATACAGGGGATCTGTTGAAATCTATATGGCAATCGAAGATGATTTTAACTGCAGCACATTGGTTCCATTTGAAAGTGAAACGGAAAAGGCTGTTTTCCTGGGAGAGAGAAATTATAATGTGGAGACAGGAGAATGGTTTACAGACCCGACAGTAAGGGACAACTGGCTTTTGAAGAATTACGGTTATGATTCTTTTTCCGGAAAGTTTCTTGACAAAGAGGTGGTAGACGGGCTGGCTGAGTATGAACGGTTTTTGAATGAACTGAAGGACAATATGTCCGGGGTATTAATCGAGGGGAGCATGCTGTATCTAAATGATGATGATATGCCGGAGTGTATTTTTGTGGACAGTCTCAACGCGGGCTCCCGTGCTCCGGGAGACAGCAGCGTATATATTCTAAGTTATCAGAACGGCCGCCTAATTGAAAAAGACATGCAGATTCCCATCATGAGTTATCAAGGTATTTCGAAGAGCGGTTTGATCTGTGTAGGAGGAAACCAGGGAAGCTATTTTGATCACGAAGCCAGAAAGCAGTATTCCTATGGCAGTTACGAGATCATAGAACTTGGGGATTCTTTTGAAACTGTGGGAGTGGTATCGTGGGACGAAGAATACGATCTGGACGGCAACTTTTTAAACGGAACCTTTGAGGTCAACGGCAGCCCTGTTTCGGAGGAGGAGATGTACCGCCATGTTGAGTCCTTTGGTTTTGACACTTCATCGTTTGACTATACTGAGAGTATATATACTTCATACGATAATAACACCCTTGCTTCCATAACAAAGCTGTATCAGGATTTGGAACGGGGGGAGAAGAAATGAGTCGTATGGACTGCCGGCGCACATAAAGACCGGCCGGTATGTACCGAGTACGCTGCGGGCACAATACCCGGCTAATGGTCCGCAAAAATAAAGGGAGAGGAAGCAAGCTTATGTTTTGTTCAAGATGCGGAAAAAAGGTGAAGGATGGCAGCTCTTTTTGCTCAAACTGCGGACAAAAGATCAATTATCGTCCAAATCCAAAATCGGAGAGCAGCCCTGACATTGGAGACAAAAGCGATTCATCCGGGGCGGAGAAAAAGGGCGGAGGGATGGCCTGGAAGGCGGGCGTATGCCTGGCGGCCGCGGGGGCAGTGATATGCCTTGGCGTGGTATGGCTGACAGGAAGCCTGAATGATCGGGACAGGTCTGAAAAAAGATCAGATTATGAGGATTCCGTGATGGTTTCGGATCAAAGGGGGACGAAGGGCGACGGCCTGGAATATGGAGAGACGTACAAAACATCGGCCCCGGCGGATTCGGAACAGGCCGTAAAAGACGAAGGTCCAAAATCCTCACAGGAGGCGGCTGATCCAGGAGCCTTGGAATCAGAAGGAGGGGAGGCCGCTGAACCGGCAGAGAGTCAGGATACGGAATTTATCCTGCCGGAAAGCAATGTCCGCTATTTGACATACGAGGATATCCATGGTTTGGATGAAGCCAGCCTGCGGATAGCCAAAAATGAAATCTATGCCAGGCACGGGCGTTTGTTTCAGTCAGAAGATTTAAACCAGTATTTTCATTCAAAGTCCTGGTATCAGGGCACCGTAGCGCCCAATGACTTCAGCGAAAGCGTGTTTAATGAGTTTGAGAAAACCAATGTGGATTTGCTGGTGGCGTTCCAGAACGGAATACAGGATGGAGAATATCATGCCCATGATTTTATGTTTCTGCATTTTCAGATGCGTGACGGGATATTGACCGCGGTCGCGGAGGACGATCACTGGGGAAACAGTTTGAAAGGATTTGCGTTCAGCCTTCCGGTCTCCGATCACTGCAACTGGTGGTATGTGAATGAAAACAGGGCCATTGAAGGCAGAGACGCCGAGCTGAGACGGATCTATGAGGAACGGAGGGCAGAGTACCTGGAGGATCCCGATGACTATCAGTCTCCTACGGGCGCGGTGATTGTTGTCCAGGGAGGCGTGGTTGTGGAAGTGCGGCAGTATAATCCATAAAAAGTATCCCGATGGGGTTTTAACGGATAAATAACAGAGGCAGGTGGGATCCTCATGGATCACACCTGCCTCTGTTATTTCTTTTTTCTGCCGGAGGGCGGATATTCTTCACGAATATAGTCAATGAGAAATTCCATCATCTGTTTTTTCAGATACACGTCAAAACCTAGGGCGCAGATAAAAGAAAAGAGCCTGAGATATTCCTGGCTTTCTTTTTCGTCCGGGGTCCGAAACGTTTGGGTATCCTCCCCGTCGGAGGGGAAGGTCTTCATGGCAGCGCGGTACTTTTTTATAAGGTCCTCCTTGAGACGCTTCATCTGCTCTTTCTCCAGGGAAAAAATCTCCCGGTAAATATCCTCCAGGGACCAGCCGGAATCACCGCTGTCAGAGGCAGCGGCGCCTGGTGCGCCGTCGGAGGCAAAATGCTCCTCCGTGATGGGGGCAAAGAGCGTCTCAATGTCGTGAAACGACAGCATGTTCTTAAAGTAGTAGATAAAGATAAGCAGGAGGGTGTGCTCCTTGGTGTACTTTTTCTTGATGGGAGGAGGGAGGAGATTGTTCTTGGCATAGTTGTTGATCATAGTCTTGGTGAGAACCTTATCCTCCGGGTAACGCTTGGACTTGGCCAGCCGCTCGTCCATAAAGGTGGTCAGCTGGTCCATATAAAGTGGTATATCGGGAATCTGTTCCGGCTTTACGTAATCAAGTGCGTCCAGACGGGAAAAGATCTCCCGAAGCAGTTCTTCATTCGATTTCATGATTTCACCTCATGGCTATTATATAGTTTTCATTACCAGATAGCAAGGGGAATTTTAACTTTGGGGGTGAACATTTATTTTCTGCGGTTCGTCCGCTCCGTGTCCTCCTCCCGGCCCGACGGCACCGGGCCGGGGTGTGAACAGCCGATTCACAGGCTACATATTATAAGTGTATACCCAAGGGCATACCGCAATGCAGGCTCCTTCGAAGCAGGGGCACTTCGTGCCGCAAGGTATACCCAAGGGCATACCTTCCCTTAGGTTCTTCGGGAGTACATGAAACAGAGAGGAGGAATCAGATGGAGACAAAACTGGAGGTTAAAGACCTCTGCTATTCTTATCATACACTGGAGGGGGAGACACAGGCCCTTTCGGAGCTGTCGTTTGACGTAAAGGACGGCGAATTTTTTGCCGTGGTGGGGCCGTCGGGATGCGGGAAGTCCACGCTTTTATCTCTTCTTAGCGGCCTTATGGAGCCGGAGAAAGGAGAGATCCGCATAGACGGGACAGACAGGAAGGACAGCGATGCCGTCATCGGGTATATGTTTCAGAGGGATCATCTTTTTGAGTGGAGGACCATTTTCTCCAATGTCTCTCTGGGGCTGGAGATTCAGCACAGGTTTGACGACAAGGCCCGGGAGGAACTTATGGGCATGCTGGACACCTACGGGCTGTCAGGGTTTCTGAATGCCAGGCCGGGACAGCTGTCCGGGGGAATGCGGCAGAGGGCGGCGCTTATCAGGACGCTGGCCTTAAAGCCGGACATTCTGCTTTTGGATGAACCGTTTTCTGCTCTGGATTATCAGACGCGGCTGGAGGTGTGCGATGATATCAGCACCATCATTCGGACCCGGAGGAAGACGGCGGTTCTCATCACCCACGACCTGTCGGAGGCAATCTCCGTGGCGGACCGGATCCTGGTTCTCAGCAGCAGGCCGGCAAAGGTCAAAGGGATTGTGGAGATCTCCTTTGCCCCGGAATTTGACAGGCCGCTGGCCAGGAGGAATGCCCCTGAGTTTTCCTCCTATTTCAATGAACTGTGGAAGGAGCTGAAAAACGATGAGTGAACTTTCCAGGTCTCAGCAGGATTATCTTGCCAGGGAGAGACAGCACCGGGCCCAGGTGCGCATCTTAAGAGCCATGGTTCTGGTGCTTTTGCTGGCGCTGTGGGAGCTGTGCGCCAGGCTCGGTATCATTGATTCCTTTATATTCAGTTCCCCTGTAAAAGTATGGCGCTGTTTTGCGGAGATGGCAGGGGACGGGAGCATCTTTTGCCACATAGGGGTGACGCTCTTTGAGACTCTTATAAGCTTCGTCCTTGTGGTGGCTGTGGGAGTGGCCGCGGCCGTGGCTCTGTGGGGAAGCCGCGGCCTTTCGGAAGTTCTGGAACCCTATCTGGTGATGCTCAACAGCCTGCCCAAGTCCGCGCTGGCGCCTCTTCTCATCGTGTGGATGGGCAACAACATGCGCACCATTATTATGGCGGCCGTGTCCGTGGCTGTGTTCGGCTCCATTCTGACACTCCACACGGGGTTTATGCAGACAGACCCAGATAAGATCCGGCTGATCCGGTCACTGGGCGGGACGAAAAAAGATATACTGGTAAAGGTGCTGATCCCGTCGTCCGTTCCCCTGATTATCAGCAACATGAAAGTTAATGTGGGGCTGTGTCTGGTGGGCGTGATCATCGGTGAGTTTCTGTCGGCCAAGGCCGGGCTGGGCTACCTGATCATCTATGCGTCCCAGGTGTTCAAGATGGATATGCTGGTGATGTCCATCGTGATCCTGTGCATCCTGTCAACGGTGCTGTACCAGGCCATCGCGGCGGTGGAGAAGCGGTGTCTGTAGGGAGAAAGAACGGTTGTGTTTCAGACGGAAATTCGCTATACTTGAGGCAGAGAAAGGGTGGAAAATAAACGAAAGAGGGAGTGGGAACATGAGATTTTTACATTTGTCAGATCTGCATTTTGGAAAATCCCTGTACGGTGTTTCACTGATTGACAACGGGGATCAGGCGTTCTGGAAAGAGCGATTTCTTGAGAGGGTGCAGGAGGTACAACCGGATGCGGTGGTTATATCCGGGGATATCTATGACAGGAGTTCTCCCTCCGGAGATGCGGTTATGCTGTTTGACAGTATGCTGACCCGGCTGGAGGATATGGGGATTCCGGTGCTGATTGCGGCGGGAAACCATGATTCGGGACAGAAATTGTCCTTCGCCGGGGACATTCTGGCCAAACAGAACGTCTATGTGGCCGGTATGGTGAAGGAGGAGATCTGCCATGTGACCATCCCGGACAGGGACGGGGCGGGGGATGTGACATTCTGGCTCATCCCCTATCTGTTTCCGGCCGCGGCGGCCAAAAAGCTGGGGGACGACTCTATAAAGGATTACGAGACGGCCATGAGGAGGCTTCTGGAGAGGCAGAACATTGATTTTTCCAGGAGAAACGTGGCCGTGGCCCATCAGAATGTGACGGCGGGCGGAAAGGAAGCGGAGCGCGGCGGATCGGAATCCATGGTGGGAGGCGTGGGAGGGATGGACTACCGCGTGTTTGACGGGTTTGACTATGTGGCGCTGGGGCATATCCATTCCTCCTGCTGGGTGGGGCGCAGGCAGGTGCGGTACGCAGGTTCCCCTCTCTGCTATCACTTCGACGAGACGCGGCAGCGGGCCAAGGGGCCTCTGCTTGTGGAGATGGGGGAGAAGGGAAGGGAGATTAAGATTGAGCCTCAGATAATCCCGCCTCTTCATCCCATGCGGGAGATTCGGGGCGCCTGGGAGGAGATAAAAACCGGGGAGGAGCAGGGAGGAGCCAGGGACGAATACGTGAGGATCGTCGTGACGGACAGGCGGGTGACGCCGGAAATATCTGCTTTTTGCCGGGAACTGCTGGGAAACCGGGGCAGCGTGGTGATGGAGCTGGTCTCCGAGCGCAGGGAAGCGGGGGCGGCGGCCGCAGAGGACGGAGGAAGCGGGGCCGGACAGAAGTCCATAGAAGCGTATTTCGAAGAATTTTACTGTGAGCGGGTGAAGGACAGAGAGCCGGACGGGAAAGACCGGGAGCTGTTTCGGTTCGCGGCAGAGCGGGCCAGGGCAGGGGAGACGGCCGAAAGGCGAAACGAATCCCTGGAGAAAGATGCGGCTGATCTGCTGGAATTTATTTTGGGACAGGAGGTGTAGAGCATGAGGCCTGTTACACTGGAGATGAAGGCATTTGGGCCCTATGCGGGGCTGACAACGGTTGACTTTGGGAGATTTGACCACAATCTGTATCTCATTACAGGGGATACGGGGGCGGGAAAGACCACGATCTTTGACGGCATCATGATGGCGCTCTACGGGGAGGCCAGCGGGGAGGGGGATAAGAAGTACCGCACGTTTGAGATGATGCACTGTGACTATGTGGAACGGTCCGAAGACACGGTGGTGAAACTGACCTTCGAACACATGGGAAAGACCCATGTAGTGGAGAGGACCCTTCATTTTCAGAAGGTCAGGGAAACGGGGGAGTACGGCAGGGCGCAGCACAAGGCGCTGCTCTGGGAGGAAGGCAGGGATCCGGTGAAAAATCCAAAGTCGGTGACCGGAAGGATCGAGGAGCTTCTGGGGATGGATGCCCCTCAGTTTCGCAAGATTGTCATGCTGGCCCAGGGGGAGTTCAGGAAATTTCTGGACGCGGACAGCGACGAGAAGAACCGGATTCTCGGGGAACTGTTTGACAATTCGGTGTACGTCTACTATCAGGAGCTGTTTGACAGGGCCAGGGACAGGCTGAGACAGCGCCGTATGGAGGAGGGCGCGGAAAAGATCCGCAAAGCCATGGAAGAGTTCATGATGCCTGGGGAGCTGAGTGCTGAGGAGAGGGAGCGGTTTACTGCCGGACATTCCCTGCTGGAGGAGGCTCTTTATAAGCTGACAGAGGGGGATGAGGCAGAGCGGCAGAGGCTGGAAGGGGAGATCCGGGACTGCCGGAAACGGGAAAACGGGCTGCGCACGCGATTGGGCAGCGGGGCGGAGCTAAACAGGAAGCTGGACGAGCTTGCCGAAAAGGAGGAGGAGCTGAGAGCACTGTGTGAGAAAAGGCAGGATATGGACAGACTTTCGGCACGGGCCAGGAGAGCCGAGCAGGCGTATTACAGGGTGAAGCCCAGGGAGGCGCTGTTTTTGCAGGCCCGGCAGCGCTATGAGGATACGAGGAGAGAGTCAGAAGAGCTGAAAACGAAATTAAAGACCCTGGAGCAGGACAGAGGACGGAAAAAAGAGACGCTGACTCAGTGCAAAGAAGCCAATCAGCCGGCTGCTGACAGGCTGCGGCTTCAAATCTCAAAAATAGAGGAGGCCATACCCGGGTACGGAAAATTACAGCAGAAATCGAAAGAATGGGAGGAAGAGAACCGGAAGGCGGAGAAAGCGGGGGAGCTGAGAGAGGCGGCGGAGAAGGACAGGGGCCGAACCGGGGAAGAAATCAGAATACTGAAAGAGAATATGGGGAAACTGGAGGGCATCGAGGCAAAGGCCGTGAGGCTGAAAGGGGTGTCTGACCGGGCCCGGCAGAATCTGGACAGGCTGACAGGAGAAAACGGGGTGCGCTCCCAGGTTGAGGCGATACACGCCCGGGAGAAGGAGCTTGAGGCAGAGCGGGGGAAGCATCAGATTCTCATCCGGGAGGCGGGGGAGCTGGAGCGGGAGTACCACAGGCTTTATCAGGCGTTTATAAGCGGACAGGCGGGGCTGCTGGCAAAGGCGCTGAGACAGGAACTGGAGGAGAAGGAGGAGGCCGCCTGTCCGGTGTGCGGGACGGTATTTCACGGCGGCCAAAAGGTTTCCTTCGCCCAGGCGGCAGATGGGATGCCGGAACAGAGGGACGTGGATAAGGCAAAAGGGCGGTTTGAGGATAAGGACAGGGAAAGACAGGACCAGGCGGCCCGGGTGGTCAGTCTGGAGGCGGCGCTGGGGGAGCGGAGAGAAAAAGCCACGGAACTCATGGGCCAGCTGCGGCCGGACTGCGGAGGCTGGGAGACCTTAAGCGGAGGCGATTACCTAAAACAGGTGATCGCCGACTGTGAGAGGGAAACTCTGGACAGAGAGGCTGCCTGGCAAAAAGCCGAAGAAGAGTGTGGGAAGCTTAAGAGGTTAGAGACAGAACTTGCGGAGAAAAACGAAGATCTGGGAAAATACACCCAAGACATGGAAAAACACAGAGAATCCGAGCAAAACCACAGGGAGAACATGAGGGTCCTTGGCGCCGAGATTAAAGCGCTGGGAGAGACGCTTGATTACCCGGACGAGGAGAGCGCGAAGGCGAAGAGAGAGGCGTGGGAGGAGGAGCGAAACAGGCTGGGGGCGGAGATACAGGAAGCCGTGGCGGCGTATGAGGAGGCCGATCGAAGTTGTATAAAAACAGAGGCAGCTTTAAAGGAAAGACAGGAGAACCTGCCTCACTGTGAGAAGGAGAAGGAGGAGCAGGAAAAAATCTGGAAGGAGGAGATGAAGAAACAGGGATTCGGGGGACTGGAGGAAGTAGACGGGGCGCTGGATGGGACCGGGACGACGGACGGGGAGAAGGAGCAGTGGATCCGGGATAAAAAGGATGCGATCACGGAATATGAGATCAGACTAAGGAACCTGGAGGCACGTGTGAGAGAGCTGAGGGAGGAGACGAAGCATACAGAGAGAACGAATGTGGAGCAGATAAAGGAGGAGATCCGCAGCCTGGAAGACCGACAGAAGACGATTCAGAGGGAGCTGGACAGATATGTGAGCAGGAGCGAGAACCACAGGAAAACGGCGGAGCGCGTCAGCGAAGCCGTCGGGATGCTGAGACAGACGGAAGGTGCGTGGAGAAGGCTGGAGGGGCTGGCTGACCTGGCAGCCGGCACGAGGAATGCCGCAGGCGGAAAGCTGAGCTTTGACCGATACGTTATGGGCTATATATTCCGGGAGGTTCTGGAGACGGCCAACCAGAGGCTGGATATTATGAGCGGAGGGCGGTATGAGCTGATCCACAGGATCAGCGCAAGGCGGGACAATGCAAAGGCAGGGCTGGAGATATGGGTCCTGGACATGACTACGGGAAAGAGCCGTCCCTCCTCCTCGCTGTCAGGCGGTGAGTCTTTTTTCGTGTCCCTGGCGCTGGCTCTGGGACTGTCCGATGTGGTTCAGAACCATGGAGGAGGAGCGCAGCTGGATGCGCTGTTTATTGACGAGGGGTTCGGTTCCCTGGACCGGGACGTTCTGGACCGGGCGCTGTCCGTGCTGAACCGGCTCACAGAGGGGAGACGCCTGGTGGGGATTATCTCCCATGTGGGAAGGCTGGGGGAGGTTATACCCCAGAAGCTGTGCGTCCGAAAGGGGGACAGGGGGAGCCGGATTGAGTATGAGGGGTAAGCCCCGGAAACGTTTTGACATATGATGACATGAGAGCAGGATTACAGGAGGCAGGATGGAGCAATATACGATCGGGCAGATTGCAAAGGCCCTGGGGATATCCACGCAGATTCTGAGACATTACGAATCCCTCGGACTGCTGGACGCGGAGAGAGACGAAAAGAACCAGTACCGGACTTACAAGATCAAGGATACAAAACTGCTGTTCCAGACGACTATTTACCGGGCCATGGGATTCTCCCTGAAGAAGATCAACCGGATGCTGAAGGAGGAGGAGATTTCTCAGGTGGAGGAATCCTTAAAGGAGCGGATGGATCAGATCGAACAGGAGATAGAAGCGCTTCAGGGAGTCCGGGAGGAGATAGGGGAATACTACAAAAGCCTGGTCTTTGCAGACAGCAGACAGGGCCGGTGCTGGATTGATCCGGAGGATTTTGAATTCTACGGCGTCATGAAAAGGGGAAGCGGCTATTCCATCGTCAGGGGGGAGGATGAGGCGCTGCTTGAGACTCAGAAGAAGGTTCCCTATGTGCGCCAGGGATTTATCGTGCCTTTGGAGGTGCTCCGGAATTTTGGGAAAGAGTTTGACTACAAATACGGTGTGGTCATGAAAAAGGAAGGGATATGCAGGCACTGCGACGAGGCAGGCATGGAGGAGTATCTTGTAAAACATTCGGGCCCCATTGCCAAGATGATTCTGGGACTGAAGCCCATGGACTTTTTCTCCAGGGAATGGTTCCTTCCGTTTTTGGAGGCTATAGAGAATATGGGGTATGAGCCGGCGGGAGACTGCTATGGGGTGGCCAGGTACGTGACCTTTCGGGAGGATGAGGACAATCTCTTTGAGTTTCTCATACCCGTAAAGCCTATGAGCGGGAAAGTTTCTTCTTGACCTTACATCTGTTGTAAGGTTTATGATGGTTCTATAAAAATTAAAAGACACAGGAGGAATGGAACCATGAAAAAGCGGCTTGGATGTTTGATCTGCGCCACGGCGCTGGGCTGTGTGACGGCCTGCGGCGGCAGCGGGACTCAGGTGCAGACACAGGAGAGCAAAACCGAAACATCCGCAGAGGAGACCACATCCCAGGAGGAGACAAAGGCAGGCGTGTACACGCCGGGAACCTACACAGGGGAGGCCGGAGGGTACGGCGGAACGGTGTCCGTAACCATAACCGTGGATGCCACGACTATCACAGAGGCGGCAGCGGAGGGCGGGGACGAGACGCCCGCTATCGGAGGAGCCGCCCTGGAGGAGCTGGCACAGCAGATTAAAGAGGCCCAGAGCGGGGACATAGACGGGGTGTCCGGGGCGACCATAACCAGCGACGGCGTGAGGGCCGCTGCCAAAAGTGCCATTGCCCAGGCAAAGGGGGAGGAGATTCAGACGGCAAAGGGGGCTCTCACAGACGGAGTGTACTCCGTAAAGAGCACGGGATACAGCTGGACCGGCATGATCAGTGCCGATGTGACCGTTAAGGACGGCCGGATTTCCGATATTGTCATTACCGAGGAACATGAAAGCGAGACGGGGGAGATGGGAAAAACCGCCTTTGACCTTCTGATTCCCCGCCTTATTGACAGCCAGAGCCTGGCGGTGGATGCCATCGGCGGCGCCACATCCACGTCCAACGGCATAAAGGCATGCGTCTCCCAGGCCATCGAGATGGCAGGAGGCGATCCGGCCCAGTGGCAGGTGCCCGTGGAGAAAAAGAGCGACACCGTCCGCCTGGAGGGCTACGACGTGATCGTTGCGGGGCTGGGAGGCTCCGGTATATCCGCCTACTGCGCGGCGGCTATGGAGGGGGCAAAGGTCTTTGGCATCGAGAGGGCGGCAAAGCTGGGAGGTCAGTCTGCCACCGTGACCGGGCCTATGGTGATTGATTCGAAAGCGCCTGCTTTTGAGGGCGTGGAATTTGCCGACCCGGACGAGGTGTATCAGGTGTGGCTGGACTACGTGGGCAGCGATGAGAAGGCGGATATTATCCGTGAGGCGGTCTACAACAGCGGAGCGTACCTGGACTACTACATCGACAACTTCGACTTCGAGTTTGAAGGCATGATCATGAGTTTTGCAAAACCGGAGTGGAGCCAGTTCTGGACAAGCTATGTGGGGGAAGAGGGAAGCCGCAACCAGTTCGGCGACAACAAGACATATCAGTACGACCGGGCCATGGAAAAGGCGAAGGGACTGAATGAGGCGAATGACTACATGCTGGAGCTGACTGCCCGGGAGCTTATCTTTGAGGGTGAGCGCGTAGCAGGGGTGAAGGCGGTCTCCTATGACGGCACTGTCTACGAGATATACGGCGACAGCGTGATACTGGCAACCGGCGGGTATATCGGCGATGAGGAGCTGGTGCAGAAGTATTTCGGCACATCCCTGAACACGGTGGCGGCAACGGTCAATGACGGCGCCGGGATTAAGATGGGCCTTTCGGCCGGCGGGGCCGTGTACCAGATGGGTGTGGATCCCATGATTCACATTCTGCAGGTTCCCAACATGATCAAAAATGACGACCTGACACCGGACCAGAAGGCGATTCTCACAGGCCTGGCTCTGGTAAGCGGCGAGAAGACCGTTTCCATCGAGGGGAAGGCCCTGGATCTGGAGTCCATCGGAACTACCAATATATGTTCCATTCCGGGCTACCGGTACTATGTGGTCTATACCCAGGAGCAGATTGACGCCTACAAGGAGAAGGGGCTGACCGAAAATTTCGGCGCTGCAGTCTCCATGTTCATGGGACAGGGCGGAGAGATTGTGACAGGGGTGCCTGTTGAGGATATGGACACGATTCTGGATGTGGGAATCCGGTATAAGAATGTGCTGAAGGGTGATTCCATAAAGGAGCTGGCAGCAGCGATGGGATGCGACGAGACGGCTCTGTCAGAAGCCCTGGGCGGTGAGGAAACCACCTACTATGCGGTCATAGCCGCAGGCTACACCTACGGCACCGTAGGCGGTCTGGATGTGGATGTAAATATGAACGTTCTCAGGGAGGACGGCTCCCCCGTAGAGAATCTGTTCGCGGTGGGAACGGATTCCATGGGCGTGGAGAACGTGGAAGGAAAACCGTATACGCCGTGGGGCGGACAGGCTCACTCCTGGACGTTTGTGTCAGGTTATCTGGGAGGAAAAGCGGCGGCAGCTTACGGGACAGAAAAATAGGGGGAAGGGCAAAGGCTCTTTGGAAAGGACCTTTTTGCAGGCCGGATACCGGTCAGCCGAAGATACAGTGGGCCGGCGGCTGGTGGGAATCGGCGAAGGCGAAGGCATCCCGGATATTCTCCCGGATGGTCAGTTCGTCTAACTTGCACAAAACCCCAATGTGGTAAATATGGTAGTAGCAGTACTCATCTAAGGTCATGGCGCCGGGATTTTCCTGGTAATAGGTGTACAGGTTTATTCTGGCGCCCATGTCCATGCGGACCTTGACGCGGAGGTCCTTCATGTCGTAGGATTTGTGAAAATCCTGTTCCACCTGCTCAAGAACGTGAGACACCACGTCGATCTTGTGGTTCATCCACTGTTCCTGCTGGTCCTTGTGGTAGAAAAGCTCCATGGTTCTGGGGCAGCTCATAATACGGCGGTAAGCGTAGATGTAGACGACGCAGTGACGCCAGTACTTGTTTCTGTACTCATCCGGATAAGAATCTACGAAACTCTTCAGCATCTCAAAGAAATCATCGATGAGTTCCTCCATAAGCATAAATTTATTTTTAAAGTGGTAAGTGATGGTGCTTTTTACGATCCCCAGTTCGTCGGCTATTTTCTGAAAGGTGGTTCCCCCGTAGCCGTAGCGAAGGAACATGGATCCGGCCACATCCAGGATCTGTTTTCTCATGGGAAGTTCTGTGTCATGGCTCATAATCAAATCTCCTTTGCCATTTATTATACGTGGAAAAGGGGAAACAGGCAAGCAAACCATCACATACAATACAAATACAGATATATACAGTAAGAAAATTCCATAAATATAGGAAAAGAAACGCGTTTGTGTTTTGAAAAGCGAACGATAATTGAAGAATAATTGTAGAAAATGTGAAAAATTTGGAGGGATATAAAAAATTTATATTGACTTTTGTCAAAGCATATAGTAGAATCCAAACTGTACAAAATAGTAATTGTACAGTAAGAATAAGACTGCAACTTATTTTTTTACCGTACAATGTTAAAAAAAAGACGATATTTATGGCAAAAACGAAAGGAGCAGTTGTTATGGAAACATCACAGAAAAAGAGAAACCCATGGCTGTCCCTGGCGGCGGTTACGCTGGCCTTTTCCTTCACATTTTTAAGCAGATACATCTGGAGTCCCCTGATGGCGGATGTGTCCGGGGAGTTTGGGATCAATGCCACTCAGGCGGGACTTTACATGTCCGCGTTTTTCGCCGGATACCTGGTGACTCAGATACCGGGAGGAATCATGGCGGACAAGTATAAGCCCAAATATATCCTCATGATCTGCACGGCCCTGGGAGGCGTTATGACGGCCATGATGTCCATGATCCAGAGCTACGAGATGGGGCTGGTGATCCGGGTGATCACCGGTGTCAGCAGTGGATGCGTCATGGCGCAGTGTTCCAAGGTGGTGGCCACCACGTTTGAACCCAGGAAGAGGGCATCGGCCATGGGAGTGGTTCTGGCATCCCCGCCTTTCGGCATCACCCTGGCCCAGTCCCTGGGCGCTCCCTTAAATCAGTCCGTGGGCTGGAGAAACACCTTTTTGACAGTGGCGGCGGTTGCGGTTGTGATCGTGGCTATGATCGCCGTGTGGGTTCCCACGGCGGAGAAAAAGGCGGCTCCCACAGGCAGCGCGGCGAAAGCGGCGGCTCAGACGGCAGCAGCGGCTCCATCAAAGCAGGCAGGGCTTCTGGAGGGACTTGCAGGCTTCTTCACCAACAAGCAGCAGCTTCTCTTAGGGGCCAGCGGTTTTATGTTCATGTTCATCTCCGTGGGATTTGCCACATGGACCAACCGCTACGCCCAGAGCCTGGGATTTACCCCGGTACAGGGGGTATGATCATCACCTGCTACAGCATCGCAGGCATTGCGGCCTCCTGCATCTCCGGTTCCCTGGCGGACAAGCTTCACTTCAGCCACCGGAACTTCCTTATATTAAGCCTGTCCCTCATGGGCGTCATGACTCTGGTATTTTCCTTCCAGACCAGCTACGCAGGGCTTATAGGGGTGGGAATCATCTACGGCGCGGTGTCCTACCTGCCCTCCACCCACTACACCACCTCCGCCATGATCCTGGCCGGGGAGCGGTATACGGCCACGGCGGCGTCCTCCCAGAACCTTCTGTTTCAGCTGGCCAGCTTTATCATGCCGGTGGTTGTGGGGCGTGCCATCGACGCCACAGGCAATTACAGCCTGATCTGGTACATTTTCTGCGGCTGCGCCGTTATTTCCGTATTATTCTGCTTCTTTGTTAAAAATGATAAATAACATATAAGGAAAGGAGTACATATGAAAGAAATAGTTCGAAACGTAATTACCATCCATGTAAATGGAAAGACCTATGATATTCCCGTGGGCCCGGGGCGGTATGAGATGCCTGAGAGCGAGACCCTGTCCCACACCCTGCGGGATCGTCTGGGGCTTACAGGCCTTAAGATCGGGTGCGATCAGGGAGCCTGCGGCTGCTGCACGGTGATCATGGACGGAAAGGCAGTCACCTCCTGCATGACCCTTACCCTGGACTGCGACGGCGGCCGCATCACCACCATCGAGGGGCTGGCGGACCGTGCCACCGGGGAATTGGACGGGCTGCAGCAGGCATTTCTGGACAACTGCGGATACCAGTGCGGATTCTGTACGCCGGGGATTATCATGACGGCCAAGGCGTTTCTTGAAGAGCATGAGGATCCGACGGAGGAGGAAGTGAGGGAGGCTCTGGCCGGCAATTACTGCCGCTGCGGCACCCACTATACGGCGGTTGAGTCGGTTATGGCTTATGTGCAGAAGAGGAAGGAGGAGCGTCAATGAGTGAACTGAAGTATGTAGGAAAAGAGACTGTTCGCCTGCTGGGACCGGACATTGTCACAGGAAAGGCCAGGTACACAGGGGATTTTAGGCTGCCGGGGATGCAGTACGGAAAGATCTTAAGAAGCCCCCACCCCTACGCTAAGATTCTGTCCATCGACGTGTCCCGGGCAAAGGCTCTGGAGGGAGTCAGCGCTGTGGTGACATGGCAGGATGTGGATCGGAACATCTACATCACCAACGGATTTACCCCGCCGAAGCATCACCACATTATGGATATGTATGTGCGGTTTATCGGCGACGCTGTGGCTCTTATCGTGGCGGAGACGGAGGATATCGCCATGGAGGCCATGAACCTTATCCACGTGGAGTATGAGGTGTTAAAGCCTGTGTTCACCATCGACGAGGCCATGGCTCCGGGCGCTCCTCAGCTGTATCCGGAGTTCCCCGGCAATATCGCTCCCCACAAGAACAATCTGGATTTTGAGGTGGGGGATATCGCCAAAGGCTTTGAGGAGTCGGACGTGATCGTGGAGATTGACGCTTCCATGGAGAACGGACAGAACCCCCTTCCCGTGGAGCCGCCTACCATTATCTGTTCCTATGAAAATGACACCTACCGCTTTATCGCCTCCGCGGCGGCCCCGGCTTACTGCCACCAGAACGTGGCTTCGTCCCTGAACGTGCCCTATGAGCAGGTGCGCCTGGAGGCTCCGGCCGTGGGAGGAAGCTTTGGCTCCAAGCTTTACAGCGGCAATGTGCAGTGTCTGGTGTTTGCGGCTGTTATGGCAAAGGCCGCCCGGTGTCCGGTTTTGTTTACCTACACCAAGGAGGAGCATTTCGGCGTTCATCAGAACCGTATGTCCACCAAGGCTCACATCAAGTTCGGCATGAAAAAGGACGGAACGGCAAGCGCCGTGGAGATGACCCAGTACGCGGACGCGGGGGTCTGCGCCTCCACCCAGGAGTTCATGCTGGCAGTGGGAACCAACACGCTGCCTATCCTGTGCAAGACCGACAACAAGAGCTACCACGCCAAGGTGGTGGTGACCAACCATATTCCCTCCGGTTCCTTCCGGGGATACGGATATATGGAGTCCACGGCCCTCATCAGCCAGGCGATCTTTGAGGCCTGCGAGAAAATGGATATTGACCCGGTGGTCTACCTTGAGAAGAACGCCATGAGAAAGGGAGACCGGTATCACAATTCCATGGCCGGCGCTCACCCGTGGCAGGAAAACAAGACGGCGGACTGGTCCAACCTGGTGACGGAGACAGCCAGGGCCTTTCGGTGGAGCGAGCGGTTTAAAGGCTGGGGCGTTCCCACCTGGGTATCCCCCGACGGCAAGAAGGCCAGGGGCGTGGGAGTGGGAGCTGCAGGCCATTCAGACACAGGCGGCAAGCCGTCCAATGCCAACGTGACCGTCACCGGCCTGGGAGCCGTGTATCTGTCTACCTGTATGTCGGAGTTCGGCGCGGGAACCAGGGATGTGATGCTGAAGGTGGTGGCCGAGGAGCTGGGTATGCCGCTGGAATCCATCCGGGTCTCCGACGCGGACACGGGCATGACGCCGCCTGACTTCGGTTCCACCGGTTCCAGATCCACCTACTGCGGCGGTATCGTCGCCAAGAGGGCCTGTGAGGACGTGAAGAAGAAATTGTTTGCGCTGACCCACGAGAAGTTCGGGGTGCCGGAGGACGACCTGGGATTTGAGAAAGGGTTTGTGTACCGCATCTCCAACCCTGAGGAGAAGTACGGCCTGTTCCCCCATCTCATGGGAAAGGTGGACAGCGTCACAGGCTGCGGCCACTTTGACGGCGTCCACAACAGCACCATTTTCCATCTGCAGTTTGTGGAGGTTGAGGTTGACATGGAGATGGGAACCTTCCGCATTATCGACCACTTCGGCGGTTCGGACGCAGGGGTTATCGTGAATCCGCTGCCCCTTAAAAACCAGTGCCAGTCCTTCTTTGCCGGCATTGACATCGCCTGCATGGAGGAGACGGTCTGGGATCCCAATGATTTCCGCGTGCTCAACCCCAGCAATATTGACTATAAGACCAGAACCTTTAACGACGTGGTGCCCCATGACCACATAATCCTGGAGTCCATGAAGGACGTGGAGAATGATTATCCCTTTGGCGCAGTAGGCGTGGGGGAGCCCCTTCTGGCTCCCGGCGGCCCGGCGATCCGCATGGCCATCTACAATGCCTGCCGGATTAAGCTGAATTCGTATCCCTTTACGCCTGCGAAAGTCTTAGAAGCACTGAAAGAGAAGGAGGAACAGGAAGCATGAAAAATTTCGGATATATAACACCAAAGACCCTGGAAGAAGCTTCCGCACTGCTTAAAAACCCCCGCACCGCAGCCATGGGCGGCGGCACGGATCTGCTGGGCGTTATCAAGGACGGGCTGCTGCCAAGCCCTCCCGAAACCGTGGTGAATCTGAAAAAGCTTCCGGAGCTTTCAGGTCTTGAGGAGCGGGAAGACGGCCTTCACGCGGGGGCCTGCGTGACGCTTTCGGAGCTTTCGGAGAATGAGACTGTAAAGGCCAAATGGCCTGCCCTGGCGGATGCCGCCAGAAGCGTGGCCACACCGAATCTGCGCAACACCGCCACGTTGGGGGGCAACCTGTGCCAGGACATCCGCTGCTGGTATTACCGGTACCCGGAGATCTTAGGCGGCAGGATCAACTGTGCCAGGAAGGAGGGCCATCTGTGTTCGGCCATGATGGGAGAGAACCGCTACCATTCCATCTTCGGCGCCGCCAAGGTGTGTGAGACTCCCTGTACAGGCAGGTGCCCGGCTCACACGGATATCTCCGCCTACATGGAGCTTCTGCGGGCGGGAAAGGTGGAGGAGGCAGCCAGGGTTATCCTGGAGGTAAACCCCATGCCGGCCATCACCAGCCGCGTGTGCGCCCACTTCTGCATGGAGGGCTGCAACCGCAGCACCTACGACGAGAGCCTGAACGTGGGCGCCGTGGAGCGGTATCTGGGGGACTACATCCTGGAGCATAAGGATGTGTTTATGCAGGCGCCGGACAGGGAGAACGGGATGAAGGTTTCCATCATCGGCTCCGGCCCGGCAGGCCTGACTGCGGCCTACTACCTGCGCCAGAGCGGCTACAGCGTGACCATTTACGAGAAGCAGCCGGAGGCAGGCGGATGTCTGACCTACGCCATCCCGCCTTACCGCCTGCCAAAGGAAGTGGTGAAGGACTTTATCGGTGCGCTGGAGGCCATGGGCGTGAGATTTCAGTGCGGCTGCAGCATCGGCCAGGACAAGACACTTGATGAGATCGTGAAGACCAGCGACAGCGTGATGCTGGATACGGGCACATGGAAGCGGCCCCTTATCGGTCTGGCCGGGGAGGAGCTGACAAGGTTCGGCCTGGAATTTCTGATGGACGTAAACAACTACGTCAGGGAGAGGCCGGGCTCCCGGGTTGTGGTGGTCGGCGGCGGCAATGTGGCCATGGACGTGGCCATCACGGCCAAACGCCTTGGCTGCCCGGAGGTTACCATGGTGTGCCTGGAACAGCGGGATTCCATGCCTGCCAATGAGGAGGAGATTACGAGAGCCCTGGAGGAGGGCGTGCTTATCCGCAACGGATGGGGCCCTAAGGAGGTTGTGCGCACCGACGGCAAGGTGAGGGGAATGGTGTTTAAGCACTGTCCGAAGGTGCTGGACGATACGGGACGGTTTAACCCTGTCTATGAGGAGGACAAGGTTATGGAGCTTCAGGCCGACATCATCATGATGGCTATCGGCCAGAAGGCGGACCTGGATTTTCTGGAGGGCGCTTACAAAATCGAGACGGAGCGGGGAAGGATTAAGGCTCTGGAAGGGTGCCGCACCACAGAGGCGGGCATCTTTGCAGGGGGCGACGTGACCACAGGCCCGGCCACGGTTATCGGGGCCATTGCCTCCGGAAAGCAGGTCGCCGTCTCCGTGAACCAGTACTGCGGCTTGAAGGAACTTCCGGTTGAGAAGGCGGCCAGAGAGCGGCTTCATGAGAAGCTGGCGGCGTTTGACACCGGATGCCGCGGCGGCAGGGAGGCCGTGAAGTCTCCCATGCTGGAGGTCCATGAGAGGGATATGGACAAGGAAGATCTGGGCTGCATCGCTCCGGAGCTTGCAAAGGGCGAGGCAAACCGCTGCTTTAACTGCGGCTGTCTGGCGGTGAATCCCAGCGACACGGCCAACATCCTTTACGCTTTTAATGCTAAGATCGTGACCAACTACCGGACCATGGGGGCGGAGGAGTTTTTCGGCGCCAACACCAAGGTGCAGGAGGTTCTGAGGAAGGGTGAGATCGTGAAAGAGCTCATCGTTCCCTACCTGCCCAAGGGTGCTGTGGCCAGGTATGACAAGTTCCGCATCCGCAAGTCCATTGATTTTGCCGTGCTGGCCGTGGCCGGGTATTACCGGCTGGAGGAAGGCGTGGTGAAGGACGTAAGCCTGGTTCTGGGTGCCGTGGCACCGGTTCCCATGAAGATGAGGGAGGCCGAAAGCTACCTTCTGGGGAAGGAGCTGACTGCCCAGACGGCGAAAGAGGCCGCCGAGATCGCGTTAAAAGACGCCATTCCGCTGGAAATGAACGGGTATAAGATCGACATGGCCAAGGTTATGGTGCGGAGGTTTTTGGGATTTTAAGAGATTAAGTGAAGAGATTGGGGATTGACGGTTGACGCTCCCGGGATTTTATGCTGTATGATTGGTGCAGGAGGAGTCCCGGGAGCGTGCGTC
>JAAWHK010000023.1 GCA_022795805.1 Hungatella sp.
TGTGTTGAATATTATTCAAGCAGATGAAACAGATAGAATTGTAGAGCGAAAAGAGGTTCCTCTTTTCGATAATGATGCTTTTCGTGAGGCAATTATTAAACTGCCAAATATTACAAAAAAATAATTGACAAACCGTAATATTCTGCTATAATAACATTTGTCGGTTCGGCAAAGGCAAAAAGCCTGCCGGACAGTGGTTCGCAGAAGTGGCGGAATTGGCAGACGCGCACGGTTCAGGTCCGTGTGGTAGAAATACCTTGTGGGTTCGACTCCCATCTTCTGCATCTCACATAACAGATAAAAGACCGGCTCAGACCCCTATGTCAAGGGGATGAGCCGGTCTTTTACGGTCGCTTAAAGCGTGTGGTTGTCTTCTGTCCCAATGCCGCTGTCCCCTGCCGGGCTGTCACCGGAGTCAAAGGACACCGCCATGTTTTTGCGTTTTTTGAAGAGGGGCCCTTTTTTCCCTTTCTTTCTTCTGACAAGCCGAATGGCGAAAAACAGAATAAACAGCGCGGCCGCCAGAGGAAGCCATACCGGTATGCCGACGATGATGCCGATAAACAGATTGGTCAGGGCCTCGGATACATTCTTCACATTTCTGTCAAACCCCTTTTGGATCCTCTGCCCCACGGACTCAGGCGCTACCGGGGTGAACTCGGCGGGGAGTACTTCGTGGAGCGTGATCTCGATGGTGCTGTACTCCACCTGGTTGTCGAAAAGCTTCAGCTGAGATTCCATAGACTCCAGTTCATAGCGGATCTGCGAAAGCCGCTCCTCCAGGGCGATGACGGCCTCCAGGGTGTCGGCCTTTTCCAGGAGGGACCAGATGCGGTCCTGCTCCACGGTCAGGGTTTTCCTGCGGCTCTCCAGATCGCTGTAGCGCAGGGTCACATCCTGGGTGGATTCGGACTTGTTGGTCACGTTGCCGCTTCCCTCAACCAGCAGGATAAACTGGTCCAGCTTATCTGAGGGGATGCGGGCGATCATGGAGGCATAGCGGTTGGGCCGCACATTGCTGTAGGTGATGCTGGAACCGGAGACGTCCGACTGCTCGATGTAGCCGGCCAGCTCCGTCACCTTGGCCTCCAGCCCGGCCAGCACATCGTCGAAGGCATCGGTCTCCACGTTCATGTACACATTGCGGATCAGCTTCCGGGCGGGGGCAGAGGTTGGGCTGATACCTGAGGGGGATGTAATCTCCTGGGTGACAGTCGTGACGGCCCCGGTCTCGGCTACCCACCCGGAATCCTCCATGCCGGCTTCCTCCATATCATAGGAAGCTTCCGCATCATAGGCCGCAGCCGCGGTGGTCTCCGAAACGGCGTTCATGCCGCCGGAGGCAGAATCGTAGCCTTTGCCGGCGCCGCATCCGGCCAGCAGAATCGTGAACGAAACCAGCACAATAAAAACCTTTCTTATCATAATATTCCTCCCTTTGACGAACTGCCGCCGAAAACGGCGCGTCGTCGATATTTTTATAAAATCAGGGTATCATAAAAACGGACATGAAGCAAGGAAAGTAAAAAAAGCTTCATAAATTACAGCAAATATTAAGTTACTGTTCAGACATTGTGACATTGGAGGCGGACCGCAGCCGTGAACAGTAACATGAAGATTCCGTAAAAATTGCCCGCAAAAATAAGTTGGCAAACACTGCCGATTTGTTATATAATGTCCCTGTGGGCAGCGATTCCGCCTGCTATTTACTAAAACAATAAGGAGATTTTTCTCATGCTTACATTAGAGAACCTATCATTCGGCGTACAGGAGGACAGAGAAGAGAAGGAGATCATCCACGATCTGACCCTGTCCATTGACGACCATAAATTCGTGGTGATCACCGGTCCCAACGGAGGGGGCAAGTCTACCCTGGCCAGGCTTATAGCCGGGATTGAGCGCCCCGGGCAGGGGCGCATCGTATTCGACGGAACCGATATAACGGACATGAACATTACGGAGCGGGCGAACCTGGGGATCAGCTACGCCTTTCAGCAGCCGGTCCGTTTTAAGGGGGTTCAGGTTCTGGATCTGATCCGTCTGGCGGCCAAGCGGAAGCTGGCGGCTGCCGACGCCTGCACCTACCTTTCGGAAGTGGGGCTTTGCGCCAAGGACTATATAAACCGGGAAGTGAACGCCAGCTTATCGGGCGGGGAACTGAAGCGGATCGAGATCGCCACGGTTCTGGCCAGAGGCACGAAACTGTCGGTGTTTGACGAGCCGGAGGCGGGCATTGATCTCTGGAGTTTCCAGAATCTGATCTCCGTGTTCGAGCGCATGAGGGACAGGACCGACGGCTCCATCCTGATCATCTCCCACCAGGAGAGGATTCTGAACATTGCGGATGAGATCGTGGTCATCGCAGACGGCAGGATCCGGGAGCAGGGGCCCAGGGAGGCCGTTCTTCCGGGGCTTCTTGGGACCGCGTCGGCGGTGGATGCCTGCAGCAAGTTTTATAAAGGAGGACAGTGAGATGGCGGATGGGTCAAACCTTTTAAATATAGATTCCATTCAGATGAGGCTTTTGGAGGAGGTGGCGGATCTGCACGAAGTGCCCTCCGGCGCCTATAACATCCGTGCCAACGGTCAGATGGCGGCGCGGGGCGCCTCTGCCAATATTGAAATCGTTTCCAAGGACGACGGCACGGGGATTGATATACACATCAGGCCGGGGACGAAGAATGAGAGTGTCCACATCCCTGTGGTGCTGAGCCAGAGCGGCCTTGCCGAGATGGTTTACAACGACTTCTATATCGGAGAAGATTCGGATGTGGTTATTGTGGCCGGATGCGGCATCCATAACGGCGGTGATAAGGACTCCAAGCATGACGGGCTTCACCGGTTCTTTGTGGGAAAGAATGCCAGAGTCAGGTACGTGGAGAAGCACTACGGTTCCGGCGACGGGAAGGGGAAGCGGATCATGAATCCTCAGACCGAAGTGGTGATGGAGGAAGGCAGCTCCATGGAGATGGAGATGGTGCAGATAAAAGGCGTGGATTCCACCAGGCGCACCACCAGAGCGGATCTGGCGGCGGGGGCCAAACTGACGATTCGGGAGCGGCTTCTGACCCATGGAACTCAGCTGGCCGAGAGCGGTTTTATCGTCAACCTGAACGGGGACGATTCCAGTGCCAATGTGATCTCACGGTCCGTGGCCAAGGAAGATTCCGCACAGATCTTCAACGCGGAGATCAACGGCAACGCCAGGTGCGCGGGACACTCCGAATGCGATGCCATTATCATGGGCAATGCAAAAATAAGCGCCGTCCCCAAGATCACGGCCAACAACACGGACGCGGCTCTGATTCATGAGGCGGCCATCGGAAAGATCGCGGGGGAGCAGATCATCAAGCTTATGACGCTGGGACTCACGGAGGAGGAAGCGGAGGCCCAGATTGTCAACGGATTTTTGAAATAGATACAGAACATCATTACGACTGACAGGAAATGGAGAGGAGAGCGGTATGTATCATTGCCATATTCGCTTCTGTTTGACAGGACATCCATGCAGGGAGGCGGATGTCATAAAGAGGATGCCCCCTATGGAGAATTTTACGCATGAGTTTGCCGAAATCGAAAAGCCTCTGAAAGAGGAATTTTCAAAAGCAGATGTGGTGATAGCCAATCTGCGGGGGGCAGACCCGGGAGAAATCCTGGCAGCCATGACGAAAGCAGGGGAAAGGAAGCCCCAGGTGATTTTGCTGGCAGAGCGGGAGCAGCTGCCGCTTTTGAGAGAATTTATGCCGCAGGTCCGGGATATATGGATCGTCCCCATGTCGGATGTAGAGACCGTATTCCGGTTTGCCAGACTGCAGGAGATGTGCAAGCTGGGCGGCGATTTCTGGCAGACCAGTCATTTTCTCGAGGCCACCATCGACAATATTCCCAACCTGGTCTGGTATAAGGATAAAGACGGTGTTCACGAGAAGGTCAACGACAGTTTCTGCAAGGCTGTCAACAAAACCAAGAGACAGGTACAGGGGCAGAGGCATGCCTACATATGGGATGTGGAGGAGGACGACCCGGCCTGCATAGAGTCGGAAGCGGAGGTTATGACCACAAGAAAGACCTGCATATCCGAGGAGACCATAAAGACCGGGGACGGCAATAAACTTCTCGCCATATACAAGTCCCCTCTGTATGATATGGACGACAGCGTTATGGGAACCGTGGGCGTGGCCATAGATATCACCCAGGAGCGGGCCTATGAGCAGGAGATTGTAAAAAAGAACCAGACTCTGGAGACCATTTTCACCACCATTGACTGCGGCGTTATGCGCCATTCCGTGGACGGCAAGAAGATTTTCAGCATCAACCGGGCGGCCTTAAAGATCCTGGGATATGAGTGCCAGGAGGAGATGGAGGCAGACGGGTTCGACATGGTGGCCCACTCTGTCCTGGAGGAGGATAAGCCGAAGCTGAGAAGCGCCATCCGGTCACTGAAAAGAGAGGGAGACAGTGTCAGTATCGAATACAGGGTGAGGCACGCAGACGGGGAGATCCTGCACATCATGGGCAATGTCAAGCTCCTTAAGGAGAACAGAGAGCTGTTTTATCAGCGTTTCCTTTTGGACTGTACGGCCCAGAAGCTGCAGGAGAAGAAAAACGAGAAGCGTCACTCCGAATTGATTCAGGCATTGACTGTGGATTACAGCCTTGTGTGTGTATTTGACCTTGATACGGGGGCGGGCAATGTACTCAGGGAGGGAGAGGGGTACAGGCGCATGTTCGGCTCCGTCTTCGACGGAAATATCTCCCTGGAGGGAAGTATAAGACAGTACATAGACCGGTTTGTGCATGAGGATGATAAGGAGATGATGGGCCGGTTCGCCTCCCTGGATAGGCTTAAGGCGGAGATGGAGGGAAGGCAGCTTTACTATGTGAATTACCGGGCCGTCATAGACGGGGACATCAAATATTTTCAGGTTAAAGCCGTGAGAACGGGAGTCTGGGGCGGAGGCATCGGGGTGGTTTTGGGATTTCGCAGCGTGGATGAGGATATCCGCAGAGAGATGAAGAAAAACAGCCTTCTGGAGGATGCGCTCTCACAGGCCAGGAAAGCCAGCAGGGCAAAGAGCGCCTTTCTGTCCAATATGTCCCACGATATACGGACTCCCATGAATGCCATTGTAGGATTTACCTCCCTGGCCATGACCCGCATCGACAGCAGGGAGCTGGTGGAGGAATATTTAAAGAAGATCATGACTTCCGGAAACCATCTTCTGAATCTGATCAACGATGTGCTGGATATGAGCCGGATCGAAAGCGGCAAGATGCGTCTGGACGAAAAACCCTGCAACCTGCCGGAATTTCTGTGTGAACTGGAGAACATCCTCCAGTCGGATGTGCGGGACAAGGATATTAGACTGGAGGTTCAGGCCCGGGGCCTGGCGAATCCGGACGTGTACTGCGACAGCCTGCGGTTAAATCAGGTCCTTTTGAACCTTCTCAGCAATTCCGTCAAGTACACGGAACGGGGAGGCAGGGTTACGGTGGACGTGATTCAGAAGCCGGGGACGTCGCCGGGGCACGGAATGTACGATTTTGTGGTCAGCGATACGGGAATCGGCATGAGCGCGGAGTTTGTGGAGCATATATTCGAGCCCTTTGAGAGGGAACTGAGCACCACCCTCAGCGGGATTCCGGGAACCGGGCTGGGCATGGCCATAACCAAAAATATCGTGGATAAGATGAACGGATATATTGAGGTGAAGAGTCAGAAAGGAGTGGGAACCCAGACCACGGTCACCTTTGAGATGCGTTTCTGTTCGGAGGAGGCGGAGGATACCCGGATGTCGGGGGCGATCCATGAGAGAGTGGCCGAATTCGAGGGCTGCCGGATTCTTCTGGCGGAGGATAATGAGCTGAACCAGGAGATCGCGGTGGCGATTCTGGAGGAGGCGGGATTTTGCGTGGAGGTCGCGGATAACGGGAAGATCGCCGTGGATATGCTTAAGCGGTCGCAGCCCGGGTATTACAGGCTGATTCTCATGGATGTGCAGATGCCCGTCATGGACGGGTATGGGGCGACGAAAGTCATCCGCAGCCTGAAAGATAAAGAACTGTCCTCCATTCCCATTCTGGCCATGACGGCCAACGCCTTCGAGGAGGATAAGCAGGAGGCCCTCCGGTGCGGGATGAACGGCCATATAGCAAAGCCCATTGACGTGGGATATCTGTTTGAGACCCTGAACCGGGTGCTCGCCTGAACCGACAGCGTTCCCCGGAGCCCTGGTCAGTCGAAGAATTCCCTCTGGGCGAAGAGGCGCACGTCCTCCGCGAATGTCTCCGGACTGCAGCCGTGTTCCAGGCTTAAGTAGCACTGGGCCATACTGATATAGAGATCAGCCAGCAGGTATGTAAATACCGGCCGGCTGATTTTTAGTTTCCAGCCTTCCTGTGTCAGCTCATCTACGGTCTGTTCAAAGATCTGCATCAGGTAATTCCGAAGAATATCCATGAAGACGCCGTTTCGGTTGGTCCGATAGATCTTTTGGAAGGAAGTCCGGTTTTCCTCAAGAACATGGATGAGTTTGGCGATAAATTTGTGCCCCTTTCCCTCCTTCAGGTAGATCACGTCCCTGTCCAGGCGGACGGAGTCAAAAAAAGTCTGGAGGCAATAGTACAGAAGATCGTACTTGTCCTCAAAGTACCGGTAAAAGGTGGAGCGGGGCACGAGGCAGTGATCGCACAGCTGCGTCAGAGTCAGTTTTTCAAAAGGAGTCTCTTCCAGAAGGGCAAACAGGGATCTGCTGAGGAGGAGGTACGTTCTTCGGGTGGATATCTTTTCTTTCTTGTCCTGGCTGTTCATGAAAACAAATCTCCTTATTTGTATAATGATGGACACTTTTCGGGAAAACGTCCCACTTGGCACGGATCGAAACAAAGTGATGCTTGCATATTTTATCATAATTGTACATAATATGGCAAGATTACAAAGAAAGGACTATGGGAAAGATGGGAGAAAAGAAGACTTCTGAGAATTTCATGATGAAGCTGGCAGGATTCATCGTGAACAAGAGAAAAGCGTTTATCGCCCTGTTTATCCTGGCGTGCGTTTACAGCATCATATGCATCCCGAAGGTTGGGGTGGTCAATGACCTGACGGAGTACCTTCCGGAGAGCACACAGACCAGGCAGGGGCTGGATATTATGAATGAGGAGTTCACCACCTTCGGGTCGGCCAAAATCCTGGTGAGCAACATCACCTACGACAAAGCACTGGCCCTGGCTAAGGAGCTGGAGGAGGTGAAGGGCATCTCCGCGGTATCCTTCTACGACGAGGAGGACGAGACTTATGAGAGCGGTGATATAGGGGACTACTACCGGGATGCCAGCGCCCTCTACAGCCTGACTTTTGACGAGGAGGAGGACACGGAGCTGTCTCAGCAGGCCATGGTCCAGGTGAGGGAGAAACTGGAGGGATACTCCTCCTACATATACACCACGGTGGACAAAGACGACGCGGCTTCACTGAAGGCGGACATGAAGGTGATCGTGGTCATTGTGGTATGCATTATTCTGGTGGTGCTTCTGTTTACCTCCAAGACCTACATGGAGATCGTGATTTTTCTGGCGGTTTTCGGAGTTGCGGCCCTCATCAACATGGGCACCAACTACTGGTTCGGGGAGATCTCCTTCGTGACCAACGCGGTGGGAGCGGTTCTCCAGCTGGCCCTGGCCATCGACTATGCCATCATCCTGTTCCACCGGTTCATGGAGGAGCACGAGGATAAGGACACCATAGAGGCGGTCACGGTGGCTTTAAGCAAGGCCATTCCGGAGATCTCATCGTCCAGCCTCACCACGGTGTCGGGCATGGTGGCACTGATGTTTATGCAGTTCGGCATCGGCATGGATCTGGGAAGCGTGCTGACCAAGGCCATTATCATAAGCCTTCTCACGGTGTTCCTTCTCATGCCTGCCCTGATCGTCATGTTTTCAAAGGCCATCGACAGAACCGTACACAAAAACTTCGTGCCAAACATCCATTTCTGGGGCAAAGCGGTGGTGAAGCTGCGGTTCGCGGGAATCCCGGTTTTTCTGGCGGTCGTGGCGGGAGCCGCCGTCTATTCGGGGAAATGTCCGTATATCTACGACATCAATTCCATTGAGTCCAGCAAGAAAAACGAGTTTCTGGCCTCAAAAGACAGGATTATGGAGACATTTGAGGTGACCAACACCATGGCGGTGGTGATTCCCGGTGGCGACTACGAGAAGGAGGAGCGGATCCTAAAGCGTCTGGAGGCCATGGACGAGGTGGACACGGCCCTGGGGCTGGCCAATGTGGAGGTCAGCGACGACGGCAAATACATTCTGGTGGATAAGCTGAGTCCCAGAGATTTTTCCGAGGTGGCGGGAGTGGATCTGGATGTGGTCCGGGCCCTGTACCAGTTTTACGCCTTTGACAGGGAGCAGTACAGCGCATTTATGAAAAATCTGGACGATTACCGGGTGTCCATCATTGATATGATCGATTTTATTTACCAGCAGAAAGAGAAGGGCGGAATCGAATTCGATGAGGAGATGTCGGAGGAAATCGACGACCTGTACAAGGCGGTGTGCGACGCCAGAGTCCAGCTTGAGGGAGAAGGCTACGACAGACTGGTGTTTACCCTGAGAGGACCCGTGGAGGGCGCAGAAACATTTGCCGTCATCGACCGCATCCGGGAGATTGCCCTGGAATACTACGACGAGGTGTACGTGGTGGGGGATGCCACCAGCAACTATGATCTGAGCACCTCGTTCCAGAGGGACAATGTGATCATCAGCGTGCTGACGGCGCTGTTTGTGGGACTGATCCTGCTGTTTACCTTCCAGTCTGCGGGACTGCCCTTTTTGCTGGTGCTGACGATCCAGGGCAGTATCTGGATCAATTTTTCCATGCCGTACCTGACACAGAGCACCATGTACTTCCTCAGCTACCTGGTGGTAAGCTCCATTCAGATGGGCGCGACCATTGACTATGCCATCGTGATTACTAGCCGGTATCTGGACTTGAGAAAGGAGATGCCTGACCGGAAGAAGGCGGTGGCAGAGTCGTTAAACCAGTCGTTCCCGACCATTATCACATCGGGTACGATTCTCACCAGCGCAGGGTTCGTCATAGGATACCTGACCAACAACGCAGTCATCGCATCCCTGGGAAAGGTGCTGGGACGGGGAACGCTTATTTCCATCATTTTGGTCATGACGGTGCTGCCCCAGCTTCTGCTGGTGGGAGATAAGCTGATCGACAAGACGGAGCTTACGAAAGCGGTGAAGCTGGGACAGGAGAAGGAGGCGTAGAATATGGGAAGAGAAGACAGATTCCAAAAGGGAGCGTTTATACTGGCGTCTGTGCTGGCGCTGACTTATGTGTGTGGGACGCCGGCACAGGGACCGTGGACGGTAAATGTGTGGGCCGCATCGGAGACCATATCCATAAGCACGGTGGAGGAGCTGATGGAGTTCGGCAGAAACTGTACATCGGAGTCCTACTCCAAAGGAAAGGCGTTTGTTCTGGAGGCGGATTTGAATCTTCAGGGGACAGACTTTCAGCCCATACCCGTATTTGCCGGGACCTTTGACGGCGGCGGGCATGCCGTTGCGGGCCTGTCAATAAAAGACGCGGGTTCCGACCTGGGACTGTTCCGGTTCGTACAGCCGGAGGGAACGGTGAAAAATCTTTCGGTTTACGGAAACCTGGCCCCTCAGGGAAGCAGGACCAACATCGGAGGAATCGCGGGGACCAACAGGGGAACCCTGGAGAACTGCCGGTTTGAGGGGGAGATCATGGCTGCGGACACCCTGGGCGGCATCGCGGGCCGCAACGAGGAGACGGGAGTCATTATCCGGTGCGAGAACGGGGGACAGCTTACGGGAAACTTAAAGACCGGGGGTATCGCCGGTTATAATGAAGGGCACATTGAGGAATGCGTTAACCGTGGGGATGTCAATGCCACCGGCAAGGAGGTCTCCGGCGATTCCACCGCCCAGCTGCCGGCGGGAAGTACAGGCCTGGAGGAGAGCGTCAGGGTGGAGCGGGTCAACGACGCAGGCGGAATCGCAGGATTGTCTCTGGGATACATAAAGGACTGCAGCAACTACGGCGCCGTGGGATACCCTCACATGGGCTACAATATGGGGGGCATCGCCGGCCGCCAGAGCGGCCTGGTGGACCGGTGCCGCAATTACGGAAGGGTCCGGGGCAGAAAGGATGCGGGAGGAATCGTGGGGCAGTTTGAGCCCTACGTGTCCGTGGATTATGAGGAGGATATGTTCGGGAGCCTGGAGACGCAGATACAGGATCTGTCCGACATGGGCGATTCCCTGTCCGGGATGATTGAGCAGGCGGGGGACACGGCATCGGATAACCTGGACCAGATTGACGCCCAGGTGGGAAAAATGCGTGATATCGGCCGGTTTTACAAGGATCTGTACCGCCAGAACGGCGACAGGCTTGACCGGGATATGGACCAGTCCATCGACGATATCCAGAATATACTGGACGGAATGGACCTGGAGATGGCAGGGCCCGCCACCAGATCCCACTATCAGGCTGCCAGGGAGAAGGCAGCCCAGATCAAAGACTTAAAAGCTCAGATGGACAAAGGCTATGAGGGGGATGTCAATGACGCGGCGGCTCTCAGGGAATGGCTGGAGAAACGGCAGGCCCAGCTGGCTCAGCTGGCGGCCTGGGGACAGGAGCTTACGGAGGAGCTGGCATGGCTGGCCGCCAACGCTCCCGGCGACGCGGCAGGCGGTTTGGAGGATTTTACCCATGATTTAAACCAGGTTCAGACGGAGACGGCAAACCTTACGGATATTGTCCGGTACAACACGGACAAAGCCAGAAACGACCTTCACAATATGGACGAGGAGATGATGGCCCAGGCAGATAACGTGTCCGGCAGCGTGGACACGTTTACGGACGGGTTAAGGGACAGCAGGAATCAGATCCGCAGCCAGAAGGATCAGATTATGAACCAGCTGGATGTTATACAGGACACCATCTCCGACGGTGTGGAACGGGCGAAAGAGGACAGGGAGCTGTTTGAGGACGTGTCCGACCTGGAAGGGGAAGGACCGGGGCAGGGCATGGTAAACGGATGCACCAACGAGGGTGCGGTCACAGCGGACTACCAGGCCGGAGGGATCGTGGGGATCATCGGTATGGAGACCAGCCTGGACCCGGAACAGGATCTGGAGGCCAAGGAAGAGCGGACGCTGAACGTGACCAGGAACATAAAGGCCATTGTGCTGGAATGTATAAACCGGGAGCAGATAACGGTGACCAACGACTACGCCGGGGGAATCGCCGGGAAGGCTAATCTGGGGGCGCTGATCCAGAATCAGAACTACGGGGATATTACGGCTGAAGACGGCAGTTACGTCGGCGGTATTACGGGAAGCAGCGCTTATGTGCTTCGGAGAAACTACAGCATGTGCACCGTTGACGGCAGCAGCTACACAGGCGGCATCGCCGGATGGGGGACGGATATTCTGGACAATTATTCCATGGTCTCCTTCGCAACCCCCCACGGGGAGTGGATGGGATGCGTGGCGGGAGACGCCGATGAGGAGGGGATCATCCAGGGGAATTTCTACGTGGATGAGAATCTGGGCGCCGTGGACGGCGTCACCTACGACGGCCAGGCTCAGGGGCTTCCCTACGGGGAGTTTCTGGCCATGGAGGGTATGCCCGGGGAGTTCGGCAGCCTGTCCGTGGAGTTTCTGGTGGAGGATCAGGTGTTAAAGACCGTGTACTGTCAGTACGGGGAGGGCGTGCCTGAGGAGGAGATCCCCCAGGTTCCCCAGAAGGACGGTTACTACTATGAGTGGGAGGAGAAAGATCTCTCCGACGTGCGGGGCAATCAGAAAGTCCGCGCCGTGTACAAGGCATGGAATACCACCATCGCTTCGTCGGACGACAAGATGCCGGTGATGTTGGCGGAAGCCAACTTCTACCCGGGGACCACTCTGGTGCTGGAGAAGCAGGGCGGCGCGGAGGATGAGCATGGGTGTATGGAGTCTGTGTGGACAGTTCCCGACGGCTACAGGGTAAAAGGCGTGTATGCGTATTCCATCCTCCAGCCGGAGGGCGTGGCGGCCCCGGAGAAGATCACGGTTCATGTGCTGGCTCAGGGATACAAAAAGAACTGCGCTGCGGGAATCCTGGCGGACGGAAACGTGAGTCTGGCGGACAGCAGGAGGGACGGCCCTTACCTGGTGTTTGACATGAGCGGGGCCGGGACTTTTGTCATCCTGGAACCGGAAGGGAATCAGAGGCTGCGGGTGATTCTTGCGGTCTGCGGCTTCGTGGCGGCAGCCGTATGCATCGTGACGGCAGCGGGAAAGAAAAAGCGGAGAGAGAGGGAAAAAACCGGGGAAGCGGATGAAGCCGGGCAGTCGGATGAAGCCGGGCAGCCGGAAGAGGCCGGGGAAGCGGATAACCCGGAGAAGCATGTACATGAAGAGACACAGGAAAGGGGCTGAGGGTATTGTCGGAGACAGACATGGAACAGTGGGAAGAGGTTGATCAGACAGGGCTGACCATAGCGGAGCGGTGTGTATACAGAACCAGAAGACGGGCTGTGGAGCTGTACATGAAAGGGGGAACCGGAGCTGAAATCCTCTGCGCAACAGGCCTGAGCCGGACGGCAGTGATGAAGCTGTGGAACCGGTGCTGCGCAAAAGACCCGGACACGGGGAAGTGCTGTGGATTTTGGGCGCTGATCCCCAAGTCCAAGATGAAGAACTTTATCAGGTAGTGTTTGAGATGGGAAGAGGCATCCTGCGGGCCGGGGCAGGACGCCTCTTTTCCCTTTGCGGAGGGGAAGATCCGATGCAGGGAGGCCGGGAGAGGGGAGGAAAAATAAACTGCTTGAAGCCGGAGGGCACAGCGTATATAATAAGATCAGGAAAACTCCATAATTTTTTGTGGTAAATCCCGGGAACCGGCAATATAATATAGTTAAGGACTTTACACGGGAAGACAGGCATCATAAAGGGGGAGGGAAGCAATTTGACCATCAGAGAATCCATGGAGCAGCTGGAGGCGAGAACCTTAAGCCCCTACGCTGCCCTGAGCAGAGATACAAAGGGGAGAGACAGGCAGGAGGAATTGTGCGATATCAGGCCGGAGTACCAGAGGGACCGGGACCGGATTCTCCACTGCAAGGCATTTCGAAGGCTGAAACACAAGACCCAGGTGTTTCTGGCACCGGAGGGGGATCACTACAGGACACGGCTGACTCACACCCTGGAGGTGGCGCAGATCGCCAGGACCATCGCCAGATCCCTTGCCATGAACGAGAGCCTTACGGAGGCCATCGCCCTGGGCCATGACCTGGGGCATACACCATTCGGGCACTCGGGTGAGGCCATCCTTAACAAGCTGTGCGGGGACGGATTCTCCCACAGCAGGCAGAGCGTACGGGTGGTGGAGGTGCTGGAGAAGAACGGACGGGGGCTGAACCTGACCAGAGAGGTGAGGGACGGTATCTTAAACCACGGGCTTTCGGCCAGCCCTGCCACACTGGAAGGCCATATTGTGCGGCTTGCGGACAAGATTGCCTATATAAACCATGACATAGACGACGCCATCCGGGCCAGGATTTTTAAGGAGGAGGATCTTCCCGGGGAGTACACGGATATTCTGGGGGGCAGCGTGCGGGAGCGGCTGAACACCATGATCCACGATATCATTGAGAACAGCCTAGGAAAGCCGGAGATTGTCATGTCTCCTTCCATGGAGAAGGCCATGAAGAATCTGCGGGGATGGATGTTTGACACGGTGTACAGCGGCAGCGTGGCCAAGGAGGAGGAGGGAAGAGCCCAGAGGATGATACAGTTTCTGTACGATTACTATATGGAACATGTGGATATCCTTCCCGGCGAGTACCTGTGGCTTATGAAGGAGAGAGGGGAGAAGCGGGAACGGGTGGTGTGCGACTACATCGCAGGGATGAGCGACCGCTACGCCATCGACATGTTTGAGGAACTTTTTATCCCCAAATCCTGGAAAGCCCTGTAGAGAACGTACGCAGATAGGAGAACCCCATGTTTTATCCGGAAGAGATTGTAGAGGAAGTCAGGACGAAAACCGATATTGTGGATATTGTGTCAGGCTATGTGAAGCTGCAGAAGAAAGGGAGCAGCTACTTCGGCCTGTGCCCGTTTCACAACGAGAAATCCCCGTCATTTTCCGTGTCCCCGTCAAAACAGATGTACTACTGCTTCGGCTGCGGGGCGGGGGGCAATGCCATCACCTTCCTTATGGAATACGAGAGCTACTCCTTTAAGGAGGCTCTGCAGGTGCTGGCGGACAGGGCGGGGGTTGTTTTGCCCCGGCAGGAGATGTCAAAGGAGGCAAAGGCTCAGGCGGATCTTAAGGCAGCCCTCCTTGAGATCCATAAGCTGGCGGCCAACTATTTCTATTACCAGCTGAAGCACCCCCAGGGAAGAGCCGGGTATGAGTACCTGAAAAACAGACAGTTAAGCGACGACACCATACGCCGGTTCGGGCTGGGATTTGCCGGCAGGACAGGGGATGCTCTCTACCGCTGCCTTAAGGCCAAAGGCTACGGAGACAGCCTCTTAAAGGAGACCGGGCTGGTGACCATAGAGGAGAGGGGAGCCCATGACAAGTTCTGGAACCGGGTCATGTTTCCCATTATGGATGTGAACAACCGGGTGATCGGCTTCGGGGGCCGGGTTATGGGCGACGGCACGCCCAAGTATTTAAACTCCCCGGAGACCAGGCTCTTTGACAAGAGCCGGAACCTGTACGGGCTTAATTACGCCAGAAGCTCCAGGAAAAAGTACCTGCTGCTGTGCGAAGGGTACATGGATGTGATTGCCATGCACCAGGCGGGATTCACCAACGCGGTGGCCTCCCTGGGGACGGCCTTCACCTCCCAGCACGCCTCCCTTATCAGGAGATACACGGACCAGGTGATTCTTACCTACGACAGCGACGGGGCAGGAGTGAAGGCGGCCCTCAGGGCCATCCCCATACTGAAAGAGGCGGGAATCAGCGCCAGGGTGCTGAACATGGAGCCATACAAGGACCCGGACGAATTCATTAAGAACCTGGGAGCGGAAGCTTTTCAGGAGAGGGCGGACAGGGCAAGAAACAGCTTTCTCTTTGAGATTGACGTGCTGAAACGGGAGTTTAATCTGGAGGACCCGGAGCAGAAGACGCGATTCTACAACGGCGTGGCCAGGAAGCTTCTGGAATTTCCCGAGGCCCTGGAGCGGGATAATTACATACAGGCCGTGTCCAGGGAGCACTTTATCAACTATGAGGATCTGAGGAGGCTGGTGAACACTCTGGGCAGCAGGCTGGGGGACAAAGCGGATATAAGGCAGCAGGAGAGCCGGCCGCCCTACAAAGACAGGAAGAAGGAGAAGGAGGACGGGCCGAAAAAGTCACAGCGGCTTCTCCTTACATGGCTCATCGAGAACCCCAAGCTGTTCGAGAAGATCGAGGGAATCATCACTGCCGACGACTTCAAGGAGGAGCTGTACCACCGGGTGGCGGTTATGGTGTTTGAGGGTCATGCAAAAGGCCAGGTGAATCCGGCCGGAATCCTGAACCATTTTATCAATGACGAGGAGCAGTACAAGACTGTGGCCGCGCTGTTCCATGCGACTCTGGAGGAATCCCTGACAGGCCGGGAACAGAAGAAGGCATTTGCGGAGACGGTGATAAAAGTAAAGAAAAACAGCCTGGATGAAGCCAGCAGGACGGCGACGGATATCGCACAGCTGCAGGAGATTATCAGGGCCCGGAGCGCTTTGAAGAGCCTGCATATTTCCATTGATTGAGGCAACACTATAGGGAGACTACAGGCGGCTGCCGGATCGGGATGGCGACGAACGGCTGCGGCTGCGGAAAGGTTGGACCATATGGACGAAAAGGTATTGGGATTTGAGGATAAACTGGCACTGCTTCTGGCAGAGGCGAAGAAAAAGAAAAATGTGCTGGAGAATCAGGAGGTGCTGAATTTCTTTTCCGGGGAAACTCTGGACGGGGACAGGCTGGACAGGATCTATGACTTTCTTGAGGCCAATAAAGTCGATGTCCTGCGGGTCGGCGAAGAGGCGGAGATGGATGAAGACCTTTTTGCGGAGGATGAGATCAATCTGGAGCAGGAAGATGAGATCGATCTCGAGAAGATCGATTTGTCGGTTCCGGAGGGAGTGGGAATCGAGGACCCGGTGCGGATGTACTTAAAGGAGATCGGCAAGGTGCCCCTTCTGTCCCTGGAGGAGGAGACCGCTCTGGCCAGGAGGATCGAGCTGGGGGATGAGGACGCCAAGCGGATCCTGGCGGAGGCCAACCTGCGCCTTGTGGTCAGCATCGCCAAACGGTATGTGGGGCGGGGGATGCAGTTTCTGGACCTGATCCAGGAGGGGAATCTGGGGCTTATTAAGGCTGTGGAAAAGTTTGACTACACCAAAGGGTATAAATTCAGCACCTATGCCACCTGGTGGATTCGTCAGGCCATAACCAGGGCCATTGCGGACCAGGCCAGGACTATACGCATACCGGTTCACATGGTGGAGACCATCAACCGGCTGATCCGCGTGTCCAGACAGCTTCTCCAGGAACTGGGACGGGAGCCCCAGGCGGAGGAGATTGCGGCCAGGGCGGAGATGCCGGTGGAGCGGGTCAGGGAGGTACTGAAGATCTCCCAGGAACCGGTGTCCCTGGAGACGCCAATCGGTGAGGAGGAGGACAGTCATCTGGGGGATTTCATCCAGGACGATCATGTGATGGTGCCTGCGGAGGCGGCGGCATTTACCTTGCTTCACGAGCAGCTGATGGAGGTTCTGGAGACTTTGACGGAGAGGGAGCAGAAGGTGCTTAAGCTTCGGTTCGGCCTGGAGGACGGCCGCCCGCGGACCCTTGAGGAGGTGGGGCGGGACTTTAACGTCACCAGGGAGAGGATACGGCAGATCGAAGCCAAGGCCCTGAGAAAACTGCGGCATCCCAGCAGAAGCAGGAAACTGAAAGATTATCTGGATCAGTGACGCCCGGAAATACGGCAGAAAAAGGAGCAGAGTGCGGTGAGATTGTCAAAGAGACTGGAGACGGTGATCTCCTTTGTGGCTCCCCGAAGCAGGGTGGCGGATGTGGGGACGGACCACGGGTTTATCCCCATTGAGCTGGTGCGCCGGGGGACGGCCCTGTGGTGCTGTGCCATGGACGTGGTGCCCGGTCCTCTTATGAGGGCGAAAGAACATATCCGGCAGCAGGGGCTGGAGGATAAGATAGAGACCAGGCTGGGAGACGGGGTGGACAAGCTGCTTTCCGGGGAGGCGGACACGGTGATTATAGCCGGTATGGGCGGTCAGACGGTGATACATATTCTGGAGAACGGGAGCCGTCTGTGGGAAGACGTGGATAACTGGATCCTGTCTCCCCAGTCGGAGATCCATAAGGTGAGGAGATTCCTGCACAGCCGCGGATTCGTGATCGTCAGGGAGGACATGACGGAGGACGGAGGCAAATACTACACGGTCATGGAGGCTGTCTATGACAGGGAGAGGGCAAAGGCACAGGGAGAGCTGACGGAGGCGGAGTACCTCTTCGGTCCCAGGCTGACGGCGGAGAAACATGAAGTGCTCATGGAGTTTCTGGCCGGCGAGAGGAGGAAGCTTCTGGGAATTGTGGAGGAACTGAAGGGGAAGGACGGGGAAAAAGCCAAGGAGAGAAGAGAAAAACTGGAGGAACGGCTGCGGTGCATAGAGGAGGCCGGGGCCGGCAGTCCGGCACGGCTGTGACGAAAAAGGAAAGGGGAAGCGGATGAAATGTACAAAACTTGCGGAGGGGCTGGAGAAGCTGGCTCCTTTGTCCTACGCCTGCTCCTGGGATAATCCCGGGCTTCTGGCTGGCAGAGGGGAGAAGGAGATCAAAAAGATCCTCATTGCCCTGGACGCCACGGACGAGGCGGTGGATCTGGCGGAGAAGGAGGGGTGCGATCTTCTTCTGACCCACCATCCGCTGATTTTCGGTTCCATAAAGAGAGTCAGCGATCAGGATATGGTGGGCAGGAGGCTGGTGAAGCTGATTAAGGCGGACATAAACTGCTACTGCATGCACACCAACTTTGACATCGCCCCGGGATGTATGGCGGATCTGGCAGGGGATATGCTGGGTCTGACAAACCGTGTGCCCCTGGAGAGGACGGGGATCGACGAAACCACGGGGAGACCCTGCGGGATCGGAGTGTGCGGGGATCTGGAGAGGGAAATGGACTTAAAGGAGCTGGCCCTGACGGTGAAGGAGCGGTTCGGCCTTCCATTTATCAATGTCTACGGGGCCGGGCAGTGCACAGGCAAGGTAAGCAGGGTGGGTATCTGTCCCGGATCCGGAAGAGGCATGGCCGGACATGCCCTGGCGCTGGGAGCCCGGGTCCTTGTCACGGGGGACATAGGACACCACGAGGGGATTGACGCCGCCGCGGAGAATCTGGCCGTGATAGACGCGGGCCATTACGGGCTGGAACACGTTTTTACGGATTTCATGGAGCGGTATATCAGGGAACACATCGACGGGGAACTGATAATCAGACAAGCGCCGGTGTCCTACCCGGTGACGGCATGGTAAAACTAATAAAAAGGAGGAGGCATTTTGGAGTACGTAATCATAGGAGGAAAGCGAAAGGGATACGCGGCGGGGACCACGTTTCTGCAGATCGCCCAGGAGTACCAGGACCAGTATGACAACGACATTCTGCTGGTGTCCGCAGACGGAAAACTGCGGGAGCTTCACAAAACCGTTGACGAGGATTGTACCGTGGAATTCATAACCGCTGCCGACAAGCCGGGGATGCAGGCCTATCAGCGCAGCGCCAAGCTGATTATGCTGAAGGCATTCTACGACATTGTGGGGAAGGACAGGGTGGAGAAGATCACCGTGCAGTTTTCCCTGGGCAGGGGCCTCTTTGTGGAGGTGAAAGGAGATGTGGCCGTCACCGACGAACTTTTAGCCAGGGTGAAACGAAAGATGGAGGACTATGTGGCCCAGGAGCTGCCTATTATGAAGCGCAGCGTCAACACGGATCAGGCGGTGAATTTGTTTACGCGCCATGGCATGGAGGACAAGGCCAGCCTGTTCAAGTACCGCATGGCCTCCCGGGTCAACCTGTACAGCCTGGCGGGGTTCGAGGACTATTTCTACGGGTATATGGTTCAGAATACGGGATATGTGAAATACTTTGACCTGGTGAGATATGAGCACGGTTTCGTCCTGATGCTTCCCACAAGACAGAATCCCAGGCAGGTGCCGAAACTTGAGACCAGCCATAAGCTTTTTCAGGTTATGAAGGAGTCCGCCAGATGGGGGGATAAGCTGGGGCTGGCCAGCGCAGGCGCCCTCAACGATCAGATCGCCAAGGGCGGGGCCAACGATCTGATCCTGATCCAGGAGGCCCTCCAGGAAAAAAAGATCGGTCAGATCGCGGAGATGATCGCCGGGGAGCCCGGAACGAAATTTGTCATGATCGCTGGCCCGTCGTCGTCGGGAAAGACCACCTTCTCCCACCGTCTGTGCATCCAGCTGCGGGCTCTGGGCTTAAAGCCCCATGCCGTCGGTGTGGACGACTATTTTGTCAACCGGGAGGACAGCCCCAGGGACGCCCAGGGCAATTACAACTTTGAGGTGCTGGAGTGCCTGGACATCAAAAAGTTCAACGAGGACATGACGGCCCTTCTGGAGGGAAAGACCGTGGAGATGCCCAGGTTTAATTTCCTTACAGGGGTCAGGGAGTACAAGGGAGATTACCTGACTCTGGGCGACGAGGACATTCTGGTGATCGAGGGCATCCACTGTCTCAACGACAAACTGTCCTACACCCTGCCCAGGGAGAGCAAATTCAAGATCTATATAAGCGCTCTGACCCAGTTAAACATTGACGAGCACAACCGGATCCCCACCACCGACGGCCGGCTTATCAGGCGCATGGTCAGGGATGCCAGGACCAGGGGAGCCACGGCCCGGGACACCATCCGCAGATGGCCGTCCGTGCGGCGGGGGGAGGAGGAGAATATCTTCCCGTTCCAGGAGGACGCGGACGTGATGTTCAATTCCGCTCTGGTGTACGAACTGGCGGTATTGAAACAGTACGCCCAGCCGCTTCTTTTCCAGATCCCCAAGGACGCGCCGGAGTATGTGGAGGCCAAAAGGCTTTTAAAGTTTCTCGACTATTTTCTGGGAATCAGCAGCGAGGACATTCCCCACAATTCCATTGTCAGGGAGTTTGTGGGAGGAAGCTGTTTCAGAGTCTGAGAGGGGGCGCCGAAAGGCGCCCTTTTTGCGGCATGAAGTTCGTTTTTTAGATTCACAGAACTGTGTCCCGAAAGCAGCATGAAAACAGGGGCGGACAAACCGGGTTCACGGAAAGATGTAATAAAAGTTAGATAAAAATATAAAAAAGACTTAACAGTATCATGTGTAAATTCTGCTAAAAATCAACAAAGGTTTAAAAATAGACGCGAAATTGATTGACATAAAAAAATTGATAAGACATAATTATGTACATACACTACGGTAAAAAAATTTTTTTGTTTTGGAAATCGGATAGCCGATAAACCATTGCTTTTAGTTGAAAAAAGTGGTATTATAATTAAGATTATGGCTTCATGCAACAGGTTGCCAGGGTTTCCCTGTTGCAAAAATGAAGCTTTTAGTGGAAAATAGAAAGAGGAAAGGGAGAGATTTTATGTCCGAGATTTATGGCAATGGCGTTGCGCTGACAGAGAAAGTGCTGGATTTTTTATGGCAGCGGCAGATAGTGTCTCTGAACAACGTGGCCAATGTAGACACACCGGGATTTAAGTCCCAGTACATAACGTTTGAGGAAGAACTGGACAAGAGGATATCGGAGGCCAACAAGATCAGGCGGTCCTCCAGACATTCCGTATACGAGGCCATCGGCGATACCCAGTCATGGCTTAACACCACATGGGATGAGTCCAGCAGGCTGGACGGGAACAACGTGGATATGGATCAGGAGCAGGTGGAGATCGTCAGAGCCGCCTACGAATATCAGTACATGCTGAACTCGCTGAACAACGACATAACCAGGCTGAAAAGTGCAGCCAGAAGCTTCTAGTGCATCGCTGCACCAGCCGCTTGTCCGGCCGGAATTTTAGCGGGACGGCTGCCGGGGCAGAGAGAACTAAGCGAACATAAGTCAGGACAGAATTTGATAAGAGGATGGGGAGTTCTATGGAAGGAGTATCATTTATCACGCCTATGCAGTTGTGGAACATAGGAGGGACCCTGAGCGAGACTCAGGATATGCCTGCGATCAACGCGGAGGCGTCTTTGTTCAAAAATGTTTTTAAGAATACCGTAAACCAGGTGAAAGAAACCCAGGCAGATGTGGAGTATAAACAATACCTTTTAAGCACGGGGCAGCTGGATGATGCCCACACGCTGCCCATTGCGGAGGCCAAGGCCAGCCTTAGTATGGATGTGCTCATAACGCTGAGAAACAAAACGCTGGAGTCTTATAATGAGTTGATTAAGATGAATGTTTAGGATTCGGCGTCAGGCGCATTTATTGGAAAACAAGCGTCAGCCCCGGGCTGACGGAAAAGAAAAAAAGACAAAAGGTTGGATAAAGAAGTGGATAAATTAAAAGAACGCTGGCAGACTGTGCCGGATAAAACCCGAAAGATTATTAAAGCAATCGCAGGTGGAACTGCTGCGATTGCTTTAATTGCGATTCTTGCGTTGTACCTTCTGGGCAATGATTCGGACTACTCCACTCTGTTCACGGGACTGAGCCAGGACGAGGCCAGAGAGGTGGTAGGGCTCCTTCAGGATGAGGGGATTGATTACCGCTACAATATCAATGACGGCGCCATACGTGTTCCGGAGAGTACGGTGGAGCAGACCAGGGTAAACCTTTTAAGCAGAGGCTATCCCAAGAGCGGATTTGCGTACGACATGTACCTGAACAACACAGGGCTCATGACCACGGAGTCGGATAAGAAGCTTATCACCAGATATGAGCTGCAGGACCGTCTGGGAGCCACCATCCGGATGTTTGAGGGCGTCCAGGATGCCAAGGTGACCATCACGGAGGGGGCGGATGCGCTGTACGCGTGGGAGGATACTTCCTCGGCCGACGCGTCCGCGTCGGTTATGATTACCATGCGGGGCGGAAGCACCCTGACGGCAGACAAGGCCCAGGCGGTTAAGAATCTTATCTCCCATGCCGTGAAAGGAATGAACTTTACTAATGTGGCCGTGTTTGACGCGGAGACCATGATGGAGGTGAACGGCAGCGGCGACGGCAGCAGTTCTTCCAGCTCCGCGACGGATCTTGCCAGTCTTACCAGCCTGGTTGAGAGCAATATCGCGGCCAACGTCAGACGGGTTCTGGAACAGCTTTACGGTTCGGGCAATGTGGCCGTGTCCGTAAAGGGAACCCTGAATATGGAGCGGCTGATTCAGGAGAGCACCCAGTATTCCACTCCGGAGAAGATTGACGAGAACGACAAGACAGGGCTTCTGGAGAGGGAGGATGTGACCAGCGAAGGCAGCCAGGCGGCAAACCAGAACGCGGGAGGGCTGGTTGGAGCGGACGCCAACGCGGATGTGCCCAGATACACCAACGAGGACGGCACGGCCGCGACTGCGGATCAGTACAGCAACTACACGGCTTCCAGGGAGTGGCTGTTTAACGTTCTCAAGGAACAGCGGCAGATCGACCCGGGGATTCTGGAAGATACGTCCATCGGCGTGGTGGTCATCACAGACAGGACGGATACGCCGACACAGGAACAGCTTATCAGGCTGGTGGCCAACTCCGCCGGCATCCCGGTGGAGACGGCCGCGGATAAGATAACCGTTATCCGGGATTCGGGCGTGGTGACCGATGTGCCTACACCTCCGGATAAGCCGGTATCGGGCGGAGTCGTGAACGTTATACAGTCCCTGCCTCTTCCGATTCTCATCGCCATCGCCGCGGGAGTGCTGCTTCTGATTCTCCTGGTGGTTCTCCTGCTTCTGAGAAGCAGAAAGCGCAGAAAGAGCCAGGTGGTTATGGAGGGCGACGAGTTTATCGACGGAGACGCTCTGTCAGCGGATGATCTGATAGGCGGCGAGGACGGCCTGGCCGTCGCTGAGGAAGGCGCCGGAGTCACCGCACTTCCGGGCGGCGTGGACGAGGAAGACGAGTTCACCAAGAACGAAGAGATTATGAACCTGCGGATGCAGCGGAGTCTGCGTCTGAAGCAGAATATCGGGGATTTTGTGGACCAGAATCCGCAGATTGCGGCGAAGTTGGTACAGAGCTGGTTAAGAGGAGAGGAGGCAGACGACGATGGCAGAGGTAAACATGCCAATAGAAGCAAATAGTTCCGGGAAGCCGGAAGGAGATGCCCCCATAACGAATCCCAAGAGCAAGGCGGCGCTGGTAGTGGTATCTCTGGGGGCTGACAGGGCATCTCAGATATACAAGTATCTTAACGAAGAGGATATCGAGGAACTTACATACGAAGTTGCAAAACTTGGAAAGACCAGCAACACACAGGTGGAAAACACGCTGGACGAATTCTACAAACTGTGTCTGACTCATAAGATGATGACGGACGGTGGTCTGGATTACGCCAGAAACGTACTGGAGAAGGCTTTTGGAGAGTCCACAGCCAGGAATCTTCTGGAAAAGGTGTCAAAGACTCTCCAGTCCAAACCCTTTAATTTCTTCATGAAGGGAGATCCGAAAGCGCTTCTGTCCCTTCTCCAGAATGAGAGGCCGCAGGTTATCGCTCTGATTATGGCCTACATGGAGGCGGAACAGGCGGCGCAGATTCTGGAACAGCTTCCCGACGAGAAGCGGATCCAGACCGTGGAGAGCATGGCCAAGATGGACCGGGTATCTCCGGAGGCTATCGCCATCGTGGAGGAGGAGATGAAGCGGAAGTTTGCGACTATCATCACAAGCGAGGACAACATGAATCTGGGCGGTGTGGATTACGTGGCCGATATGATGAATCATATTGACCGAAGCAGTGAACGCAAGATTTTCGAGGAACTGGACAAACGCAACCCGGAACTGTCCCAGAGCATCCGGGAGAAGATGTTCGTGTTCGAGAATATTCTGGACATGGACGACCGGTCGGTGCAGCGCTTTGTCAGGGAGTGCGACAGCAAGGATGTGGTGTTTGCCCTAAAGAGCGCGTCCGAGGATATGAAGGCCATATTCTTCAGGAATATGTCCAAGCGTATGGCGGAGTCTGTCCGCGGCGACCTGGAGATTACCACAAATGTAAAACGGAAAGACGTGGAAGAGGCGCAGCAGCGTATTGTTAACATCATAAGAAAGCTGGAGGATCAGGGCGAAGTGATCATTAAGAAGGGAGGAGCGGATGATGACATCATCCTCTAAACGGATCATCAAACGCCCGGATGTGTCGGGGGATCTGGCAATCGAGAACTATTTGCCTCCTCTGGAACAGCTGATGAGCAGCAGAGAGGTGATTCCCCAGCCCCCTGTGTTTCCCCGCTATACTTTGGAGGGGATGAGAAAGCAGGAACCGGATCCCGGTGAGCCGGAGGAGGTTCTGCCGGAGGCGGAGAAGGAGCAGCCGGATGAGGATGCAGGCGCCGCCGGGGATGAGCCGGAGGAGGCGAAGCAGAAGGAGAGCCTGGCTGAGGAATGGGAAGAAGAGAGACTCCGTCTCCTGGAAGAGGCAGAGAGGAAAGCCCGACAGATTCTGGAGGAAGCCGAAAGAGAGGCGGACAGAAAGCGGGAGGAAGCCGCAGAGGAAGGCCGCAGGGAAGGCTATGAGGCAGGGTACCGGGAAGGAAGGCAGAAGGCCGAGGAAGAGTTCCGGGAGGGGATTCAGGACAATCTGCTGGAGTTCCAGGCGGACATGAAGCGGGCTTTGAAGGCTGTGGATACAGCCAAGGAAAACTGTCTGCACGCGTATCTGGAGGAATTGAAGGACTGTGCCGTGGCCGTCGGGGAGAAGGTGATTCATATCAGCCTGAAATCCAGCGGCGAGGTCATCAAGCAGATGATCGTCTCGGCTACGGAGAAACTGAAAAAGACGGCGTGGGTCAAGATTTATATTGACAAATACGACTATGACATGATGATGGCCGCGGATGCCGGCGTTATGGATGAGCTTTCCCATCTGTCGGACAATATCAAATTTATTGTCATGGACAAGGAAGACCGGGGGAGCTGCATCATCGAGATGCCGGAGGAGATCGTGGATGTGAGCGTCAATACACAAATTGAGAACATTAAGGATATATTAGAGAATGTAAGACTATAGACAAAGATGGCAGGGAGTTCCGTATGTTTGAGAAGATACCTCAGCTGATCGTCAAGTCAGAGACGGTCAGCCATATCGGAAAAATCGAAAATGTGGTGGGAATGTCCATGGAAGCCTCGGGAGGCCGTTCCAGTATCGGTGATATCGTCATGATCTACAATGAGGAGCAGAACCGACAGATGCCCGCAGAGGTAGTGGGGTTTAAGGACGGCAAGATACAGCTTATGACCTACGAGGCCACCAGCGGGATTGCCTCAGGAAGCTTTGTGCGGAATACCCGTCACAGGCTGAAGGTTCCCGTGGGGGACTTTTTAAGGGGCCGGATCATCAACGCCCTGGGGGAGCCTATAGACGGCGGCCCCCAGTTTCAGTCCACCAGGCACTATACGGTACAGAGCCCCTACATCAATCCCCTGAACCGGCCTCCCATCCGTGAGCGGCTGGAGTTCGGGGTGAAGGCCATCGACGGGCTGAATACCATCGGAAAGGGCCAGAGGATCGGGATTTTCGCCGGTTCCGGTGTGGGCAAGAGTACCCTTATGGGGATGATTGCCAAGAATGTGAAGACAGACATCAACGTCATCGCTCTGGTAGGCGAGCGTGGACGTGAGGTGCTGGAGTTTATCGAGAAAGATCTGGGGGAGGAGGGCATGAGGCGCTCCGTCCTGGTAGTGGCCACATCCGATCAGCCGGCCATGTTGAGGATGAAATGTCCTCTGGTGGCGACCACCATAGCCGAGTACTTTAAGGATCAGGGGTATGATGTGCTTCTGATGATGGACTCCCTCACCAGATATGCCATGGCCCAGAGGGAGATCGGTCTGGCCATCGGCGAGCCGCCCATTGCCAGAGGGTATACGCCGTCCATCTACGCCGAGTTTCCAAAGCTTTTGGAGCGGAGCGGCAACTTTGACAGAGGCTCCATCACAGGGGTCTACACGGTTCTGGTGGAGGGTGACGACACCAACGAACCGATCTCCGATACGGTTCGGGGAATTTTGGACGGCCATATCGTTCTCAGCCGCCAGCTGGCCAATGAGAACCATTTTCCGGCCATAGACATCGGGGCAAGCATCTCCAGACTTATGGTGGAGATCGTGCCGGGCGAACATCAGAAAGCAGCCTCCAGGTTCCGGAATCTGCTGGGAATCTATCAGAAGAACGCGGACCTTATCTCCATCGGGGCTTACAAGAAGGGCAACAATCCGGCGCTGGACGATGCGGTGGCCAGGATCGATGCCATAAACGGGTTCCTGCAGCAGGGCATAGGGGAAAGCTTCAGTTACAGCGAGACTGTGCAGCGCATCAAGGCCATAATAGGCTGACTTATGATTCCGGAGGAACTTGGCAAGTGAAACAGTTTAGATACAGATTGGAGACAGTACTGGACTACAAGACCCAGGTTCTGGATAATCTGAAGTCAGAACATGCAGTGATTATCCAGAAGGTAAACAGAAAACAGGAAGAGATTCAGGGCCTGCACCGGGAACTGAGCGGTATGGAAAGCGAATTTGACAGGACGAAGGAAGCCGGGGCTACCATAGAGAACTACCGGCTGTTTGATATGTGCATCGGCCGTATGGAGCAGATCATCGACGAGGAGAAGGAGCGCCTGAAGGTCCTGCGGAAGCAGGAGGAGGAAAAGAAGGAGGAGGTAGTCACCGCCAAGGTGGACACGTCCAAGTTCGAGAAGCTGAAGGACAGAAAATACAGGGAATATCAGAAGGAAGCGGCCAAGGCCGACGAGACATTTATCGAGGAATTTGTGTCCAACACCTCACGGCTCATACGCCATCAGCACAGAGGATAGAAAAAGGGGATAATCACAGTTTCCTGAAACTGTTGATTATAGATATTTACAATAAAGAAAGGAGGGAGATATGACATGGAAGCAGTAAAGATGCCAAGCACTTCCCAGATGAAGAGCCAGATCCGCACCGCATCGGCAGATATGCCGAAAGGAGGAGACGAGTTTATGAAACTTCTCCAGGTGAAGAAGGACCAGCTCCAGCCGGATAAAGGGGAGACGAAACAGACTGAGGACAAAGACGTTCTGAAAGACACGAAGGATGTGCCCGAAGGCAGAGAAGACGGCCCGGGGGAAGAGGAGGAAGGAAACGTTACCTCCAAAGACGTGTCCCAGCAGGATGCCCTTCTGCAGGCAGCCATGGAGCAGACGGCGGCGCAGATGGCAGGGATCGTCACAGACTCCGGCGAGAAGACCCTGAAGGCTGTGGAGAACGGTGAGACGGTAAAAGGCATGGAATCCCTGGCGGAAGTGAACACAGAGCCGGAACAAGCGGCAGGAGAGCCTTCTGAGGCTGCTTTGGAACCGGTCGGCCAGCCTGAGAATACCGATACTTCCGGTGAGAGAAAGGCAGGTCAGGGCGAGGAAAGAGGATTTAAAGAGCCGGTGGGCGACAGGGGGGCAAAGGAAGCTTCCCAGGTTCAGACCGGGGGAATCCAGACGGAGAAGAATCTTCAGGATAAAGCGGAGTCCCAGGAGAAGGTCACAGGTCAGGAAAGCCTTTACGGCGCGGCTTCTTCCAGGACGGAGAGTTCCCAGGAGGCCGCAGCGGAGAAACCTCAGCAGATTCCGTTGAAGACCAGTGAGAGCCAGCTTCCCCAGGATCTGGGAAAAACTCTGGCGGACCGGCTGCCCGGTGCAGGCAGGGAGCTGATCGTGGAACTGGAACCGGCTAATCTGGGAAAACTTACCATCCGGATGGTCTATGAGGCGGGGAGAGCAGCCGTATCCATCATGGCGTCCAACCCCAAAACCCTGGAACTTCTCAACGAGAAGGCGGCGGAGATCGCCAGTATCCTGGAGGAGAAGACAGGGGAGGAGACGATTATTTACACTCAGGCTCCTGATAAAGAGAGTCAGGAGGAGAATCCGGATCAGGGCGGAAACGGCCGGGGATACGAAGGCCGGCAGGAAAACAGGCATGAGACCGGACAGGAAAACAGGCATGAGGCGGAGTCATTTGCTCAGCAGCTTCGGCTGGGCCTTGTGTAGAAGAAAGAAGGAGATTATATGGCAAACAGTTTAGGCGCGGTAAGCGGAACCGATTCTCCCTACAAGACCGGGTCCTACACCGTAGAATCCAATGACAAGAACACGCTGTCCATGACGGGATATTTTCAGCTTCTGGCTACTCAGCTTCAGAATCAGGATATGAGCAATCCCATGGACAACAGCGAATTGATGGCCCAGATGACCCAGATGGCCATGGTGCAGTCCATGACATCCATGACAGAGGCCATGAAGACATCAACGGCTGTAAATACCCAGACCTACGCGGCCAGTTTGGTAGGCCAGGAAGTGACCATGGCTATAACAAAAGAAAATTCCTATGGACAAGAGACGCCGGTAGATGTAAAATATGCTAAGGTGGAGTGGGTGGATTTCACCTCAGGCAATCCCACCATGAAGCTGGAGGGGGACGACAAGGTGTATTCTCTGACCCATCTGGTAGGTATGGGACGTGTACCCAATCCTTTCGAGGATAAGACAGGAGAGTCCTCAGGAACGGAGACGGATCCGGACAAGGGAGACGGGGACGGCGGCGATACATCCTCCAAGACCCGGCTGGCATCGAAAAGCAGCGCGGGAGCAAAACCCATAGCAGGGTATGTGGACGCGGCGGACAGAACGGATAAGGCCGGCAGATCAGCCAGGGCCAGAAACATGAGCACCAGTGCCATGGTCACACCGGAGGATATGGAGGACACCACCATAAGACGCTAGGATTTGAGGCGATGGCTTTCGGAAAGAAGGAAACAGTATGGGAGTTAATGGAGTAGGTTCTTTTGAGAACCGGCTGCAGGGCATCCCCGGCCAGAACACTGTGACGCCTGGAACGGGGGGGAATAATACAGGTTTTAAAGCGCTTCTCCAGGAAAGGGCGGCCACGGGCCTGAATTTTTCCAAGCATGCCGCCAAGCGGATGAACGAGAGGGGCATAGCGGTTGACAACAAGCTGATGAGCGACCTGGAACACGCCGTGGAGGGCGCCAGGAAGAAGGGTGCTAAGGATGTGGCGGTTATCGGAGCTCAGGGAGTGTTTATCGTCAACGTGCCCAACAACACGGTGGTTACCACCATGGCTCAGAGTGATATGAAAGAGCGGGTATTTACAAATATTGACAGTGCCGTCCTTATGTAGCAGGACCTCGTATGAGGATGTTATGTCCCCCTGTCTGACAGGCAGGGGGAGGGATGGGGAAAGGAAACGATTATGTTAAGAGCAATGGATTCAGCAGTAGCAGGTCTTCGGTCCCACCAGAACAAGATGGATGTGGTGGGACATAATATCGCCAACGTTAACACATTTGGTTTTAAGGCTCAGACCTACACGTTTAAGGAGGCTATGTATCAGACTTCCACGGCTTCCACAGCAGGAACCAAGACCGGTGGTGTCAATGCGGCTCAGTACGGTTACGGTACTCTGATGGGAAGTATCGGTATGGATATGACGGCGAGTACTCCGTCCTATGTGGGAGGTTTTAACGCCAGTATTGATGGAGAAGGGTTCTTTATCACAAGATCGTCAAAGTTAGCAGATGGTGAAGAACAAACATCTGATAATTTCAAGAAAGGTGATTTTGATTATACTAGGGTAGGACAGTTCCAGCTGGACAGCAACGGCTATGTTACAGATGCTAATGGTAATTTTCTATATGGATTTAGAATAGCTGGTATTGACACGACAACGGGGGGATTCACTTATGATACTAAGTTAGGGCCGTTGCGTGTACCAAAGGTTACAGGACCAGGAAGTGATACAGCTCTTGATTTCACTATTGAAAATAGTGAAGACCCGAAAGACGCTTCTGTAGCAGTTACTATTGAGATTAATAATGCCGGAATTATTTCAGCAAGCGTTAAGTATGGTGATGCGGGTAAAGAGGCAACCAGAGTTGTAACTTTGGGAAAGGTTGCTATTGCTACTTTCCAGAACCCTAACGGTGTAACAAAGGCTGGTGGTAACTACTACAAAGCAACAGAAAATGATAATACGGGACGAGGCGTTGCCGCGGCCCCCGGTGAAGCAGGTACATCCACTCTCATGGGCGGATTCCTCGAGGCATCCAACGTGGACCTTGCCAAGGAGTTTGCCGATATGATCACCACCCACAGAGGCTTCCAGGCCAACTCCAAGATGATCACGGTCAGCGACGAGATGCTGTCCGACCTGGTAGCTATGAAGCGGTAATACAGGTAAATCAATAACTTAAGGAACTGACAATCTATAGAATAAAGCGGTAACAGAGTATGAGATGGCGCAAGAGCAATGACCAGAAGATCATGGACAGAGCCCGGCAGGCACGCAGGGAGAGAATAAGCGGGGAGAGGGACCGTGAGCGATACGGTCTCTCCTCTCAGAGCGGGGTAAGCCAGGAAGAACCGACTGGAGGAAAGAGAATGATAAAGGTGACGCGGTTAAGCGGTGAAGTGCTGTATTTGAATATTTTTCAGATTGAATCCATGGAATCAATACCCGAAACCAAGATCAAGATGATGAATGGCTATTATTTCCTTGTAAAGGATTCCGCAGATTCGGTTATAGAGCAGATCAGGGCATTTTTGAAAGGCTTTAACGCCCCGGAAGGGCAAGGATAAAATAAGCGTATAAGTAAGGTAGGAGGAAAAGACAATGGATATATCAACGCTTATAGGCTGGATAATGGCCGCGGCATTGATCGTTTGGGGTATCGGTTTTGAAAAACTGGGGAACTTCTGGGATATGCAGAGTTTGGCGATCGTTGTGGGAGGAGCCATCGCCGCACTTATTGCCAGTTACCCGTTTCGCGTCTTAAAGGATGTACCGAAACACATTCTCATATGTTTCCGCGGAGGAAAGTATAATGTTCCGAAGCTGGTGGATCAGATGGTGGATCTGGCCATGCTGGCCAGGCAGAGCGGCCTTCTGGCCCTGGAGGAGAAGGCGGAGGAGATCAAGGATCCTTTCTTCAAACAGAGCGTTTTAAAGATCGTGGACGCCAACGACCCGGACAAGGTGCGTGAGATGCTGGAGCGTGAGCTGGACGACATGGCTGCCAGACACGACGAGAGCGCGGGAATCTACGAGAAAGGTTCCGCCTACGCGCCGGCTTTCGGTATGATCGGTACTCTGGTAGGTCTGATCAACATGCTGAAGGGCATGAATCTGGGGGATGGCGGCGGCGCCAGCAACTTAGGCCAGGATATGTCCGTAGCTCTGATTACAACTTTTTACGGCAGTGCTTTTGCCAATATTGTATTCCAGCCCATCGCCAAGAAGCTGAGAGTCCGCCAGGCGGAGGAGGAGCTTTACTGTGCCACCATCGTGGAGGGCGTTATGGCTATCCAGGCAGGTGTGAACCCGCAGATGCTCAGGGAACAGCTTCTGTCCTGCATGAAGCAGTCCCAGCAGAAGAAGCTGCTTTTGAAGGCGGCCAAGAGCGGCGGAGGTGAGGGCTGATGGCTAGAAAAAAACCCGGCGGCGGCGGTGAGGACTGCGGAAGCTGGATGGATACATACGGGGACATGGTTACGCTGCTTCTTTGCTTTTTCGTTATGCTGTATTCCATGTCCGATATCAACCAGCAGAAGTGGGAGATGTTCGTAAAGAGCATTTTCCCCAATTCCGGGGATGTGGAGCAGGTGGCTATCAACGAAAACATCTCCGAAGGGGAATTTGACGTGTCCGGCAATCTGCAGACAGAGGAGGAACTGCCGGAGAACCTGGATGAGCTGTGGCTCACCCTGGTGGAGAAACTGAATGAAAGCGGCGTGGAAGGCGTGTCCGTATCCGAAGGAGAGGGATATACCTTTGTCGTTTTTGAAAATCATGCGTTTTTTAACGGTGACAGCTCTGTGCTCACCGATGAAGCCATCGAGATTCTGGATATATTCTGTGATATAATAGCACCTGAGGTGGATAGGATCTCCCAGATCGAGATCATGGGCCATACGGCTCAGGCAGATCCCAGCAGGCAGAACAACCCCAGAACAGACCGGCTTCTCTCCGCCATGCGTTCCGCGGAGGTGGCGGCTTATATTCAGAACAAAGGTATTATCGACCCCAGCAAGCTGGTGGGAATCAGCTACGGCCAGTATCGATCGGTGGATACCAACGATACCAGAGAGGGAAGAGCAAGAAACAGACGTGTCGAGTTTTTGATCGTGGATGCGGGAGCGGATATCAAGTCCATGAACGATTACTACGACGAGTATTATAGCCGATTGGATGAGGGCGCCGTGACGATTACCGGTGAAGGAGCGCCGTCGGACGGTTTTTCCACCGTGGGCGGAGGCAATATGGAGGGATCCGCAAGTATGGTCCCCGAAGAGAGTATTTCACCGGATGGGGCAGGGCAGACCCCGGAGGCGGAAGTCGGTTTGGAAGGCCAGACTCCCACAGATGTTCCGGCTGAATAAAAATGTGAGAAGAGGTGGATTTTAAAGATGGCAGACGTATTATCCCAAAGTCAGATAGATGCTCTTTTAAAGTCCATGCAGACTTCTTCGCCGGAACCGGCGGCCAGCACAGAGAGCAGCCCTGTGGAGGAGAAGAAGAAGGCAGAGACAGAGCAGGTTAAGTACAGCAAGTATGACTTTTACAGCCCCAGGAAGTTTACGAAAGACAAGATGAAGATCCTCTCAAGCGTATTTGAAAATTATGCGCGGATCATTACATCCCAGGTCAACGGCGTATTCCGGGTTATGACCGACATCACGGTGATGGAGGTTCAGGAGCGGCGTTACTATGAGTATGTAAAC
>JAAWHK010000115.1 GCA_022795805.1 Hungatella sp.
GGTTCAATATCCTGGCCGCCCGGTCCACGCAGTACTCCGGCATCCGGTCATTGATCATCATGGAGCTTTCAATCATGGAAGTATGGAACCCGTACTCCCGCGCCTTCCAGGAAAGATAATAGGGATCCAGCGGGATACAGTGTCCGCCCAGCCCGGGGCCCGGATAGAAGGCCTGGAACCCGTAGGGTTTTGTCTTCGCCGCCTCAATTACCTCCCATATGCTGATTCCCATCCGGTCACACAGCATGGCCAGTTCATTTACAAGGCCGATATTGATGTTGCGGTACGTATTCTCCAGTATCTTTTCCATCTCTGCCACAGCAGGCGATGAGACCTCATATACATCGCCGTCCAGCACGGCCCGATACATAGCCGCAATCACTTCGGTGGCTTCTTTCCCAACACCGCCCACCACCTTTGGAGTGTTCTTGGTCTTGTAGATCAGATTGCCCGGATCTACCCGTTCCGGCGAAAATCCCAGGTAGAAGTCCTCTCCGCATTTTAGCCCGGATCCATCCTCCAAAATCTGTTTCACCAGTTCCTCAGTTGTTCCTGGATATGTAGTAGACTCCAGAACGACTATGGTGTTTTTTCTAAGGTGTTTTGAAATAGCTTCCGCAGATGATTTTACATAACTGATATCCGGCTGCTGGTGTCTGTCCAGAGGGGTGGGAACACAAATAGCCACAAAATCCACTTCTTTCACGAAATCAAAATTTGTGGTCGCCTTTAACATTCCTTTTCTTACCAGCTCTTTTAAATCGCTGTCCACCACATCCCCTATATAATTATGACCTTTGTTCACCATATCCACTTTGTCGCTCTGCACATCAAAGCCAATCGTTTTAAAATTTGCTTTTGCTTTTTCCACTGCCAACGGCAGTCCCACATACCCTAATCCTACTACCCCAACCGTTAACTCTCTATTATTAATCTTATCTAATAATTCCTGCTTCATCTCTTGAATACCTCTATAAACCTTTCAGCCAGTTTTTCATAATTAAAATATTCCAGCACCGCTTTCCTTCCTTTTTCACCCATATACTGACGCTCCTCTTCTGTTTTATCCAGAAGCTCCTTTATGCCTTTTTTCAATGCCTCTGCATCTTCAGCTTTCACAGATATACCGCATCCAAACTCTTTAATAAAATTGTTGGGTGCATTCACCGCATATAGAATCGGTTTTCCGCTCATCATGGCATCAAACAATTTATTCATACATATGCCAAAGCGAAACATTCGATTATTTGCTGCGCCTACATAAATTCCGTCAACTGTCTCTACAAGAGACGGAATACACTTCTTTGGCACAGGATCCAGAAAATAAATGTTTCGATAGTCTTGACTCAGCTCTTTTAATCGTTCCTTATCGTTGCCGTTTCCAACAAATACCAACCCCAACTCTTCATAAGAAAAACTTTTTACTGCTTCAATAAGGTATTCCAATGCATATGATTTTGTATGACTGCCAAAAAAACAAAGAATAAATTTATGCTTCTCCCTTATACATGACATTAATCTTCCTGCTTCATCAGGAAGATCTTCTTTTTCTTTCCACTCTTCCAAAACTATTCCATTAGGAATCGTTACAAACTTTTCTCTTTCCATTCCATGAACCATAAGATATTCATCTGCATTTGGAAGCAGTGATACTACATAATCGGATTTTCTGCAAAACGAATTTTCTGCCAGCTGGAGTACTACAATAAACGGATGATATCGTGACATACCGTTTATTTCAATCGGTGTGATAGGCCACATATCATGTACCTCATGAATCAGCTTCGCCCCGCTTATCTTCGCGATCCTCTGCCCCGCATACGTGTCCAGAGGGTATGTGGACGACGTGATCACCACATCCGGTTTCATAACTTCTGCGATTCTCCGGGCATTCATCCACAGTTTTCCCACAAACCGGAACATGGTGAAAGCCCGCCTGACGCCGTTCCCCTCATACGTCCCCGTCTTCACCCAGCAGTAACAGATACCGTCCAGGATCTCTTTCTGGAACTCTTTCTTAAGTGTTCGGTTCTCAGTCCTCAGATGGGAGTAATCCCCGGCGACAATGGTCACCTGGTGTCCCATCTTTATCCACTCCCTGGCCAGATAGTAGGGCCTGAACTCCATGCCCATGTCCGGTGAGCCGGCGTAATGGTCAATATACAAAATATTCATAGTGCCAATATCCCTTTCAGTTCTATGTGAGATGCTTATTTTTTACAAGGCCACCGCCGCCACAGTCCTCACAATTACCCCAATCTCCCTCCAAAATCCAAACTTCCTTACTTCCCAAAGGTTATATTTCATTTTCTCAGGCAGTATATCCCTGATATAAACCTGATCCACATCCTCCGCACCTTCCAGCAGCCGCTCCTCGTCCTTATACCGGATGCTGGCCATGCTGGTCACTCCCGCCGGCAGCAGAAGGGTCGCCATCATTTCCGGCGTGTATTGTCTCACGAAATAAGGTACCTCCGGACGTGTACCGCAAAAGCTCATATCTCCAAGAATTATATTGATAAGCTGGGGCAGCTCATCCAGCCGATACCTGCGAAGTACCTTTCCTATGGCTGTCACCCTCCCATCGCCCCCTGCCGTCACCTGGGGCCCATGCATCTCCCCATCCGATGCCATAGTGCGAAATTTAAAGATTTTAAATCTCCTTCCATACTGTGTGACACGTTCCTGCAAAAAAAACACGCCGCCTTTCGAATCAGACGCGACAAAAGCTGCGATGACAGCCATTACCGGAAGCAGAAATGTCAGCAGCAAAATTGCCGCCATGAAATCAAATACCCTCTTCAATAAAAGACTTCCCTGCCTCTTTCTCAGGCGGTTATAGTATGGCCTCACTGCCTCGTTTCTCATATATCCGGGCAGTTCCTCCCACCTTTTCAGCATATCTCCATACCTCCGCTACAGATATTCCCTGACAATTCTGCTGTAATTCTCAATCACATACTCCATCTCCTCATCCGTCAGCTTCGTATGTAACGGCAGTGTGATTTCATTTGCAAATCTTCTATACGAATTAGGATAATCCCGGATATCAAATCCCATTTTCTTATAGGCTGTCATCATTGGCAGCGGTTTATAATGCACATTCACGGCCACGCCGGCCTGTGCCATCCTCATGATAATCTCCTGCCTCTGGTCCTCCGTAATCCCCGGCACCCGTGTTATATACAAATGTCCCGATGACTGATGCTCTTTGCCATAATGGTCCAGCACCTCGATTCCCATCGGCTTAAAGGCTCTGTCATATCGCTCGATCATTTCCCTGCGTCTCGCAAGCATCCCCTCATAGCGCCTCAGCTGGGCCAGTCCGATTCCTGCCATGATATCGGTCATATTGCACTTATACCATGGGCCTACAATGTCGTATTCCCACGCCCCCGCCTGGGACTTTGACAGCGCGTCCTTTGACTGTCCATGAAGAGAGAACAGCTGCAACTGATGGTAAATGGTCTCGTCATCAATGCCTGGTATGCTCCTCCACGTCAGTGCTCCTCCTTCCGCCGTCGTCAGATTCTTTACGGCGTGAAAGCTAAAGCTGGACCAGTCCGCAATACTTCCCGCCTTCTGTCCATGCCGCATAGCCCCGAAGGAATGCGCACTGTCCGCACATACCGCAATCCGCCCTATAACCTTCTGAATGCCGCCCGACGGCCTGAACAGCCCCTGTTTGCCCTGAACGATGGAAAAGATCTTTTCATAGTCACATGGAACACCCCCTAAATCGACCGGTATTACAGCCTTTGTCCTGTGGTTTATGGCTGCTTCCAGTTTCTCCGGATCCATCTCAAAATTATCTTTCTGCACATCCACCAGAACCAGTTTTGCCCCCACATGACACACCACGGATGCGGATGCCGTGTAGGTGTAAGCCGGCACGATAACTTCATCTCCCTGGCCGATTCCCAGCATCCTCAGTGCCATCTCCGCACATGCAGTCTGAGAATTGAGGCATACGGCCCTCGCCGTCTGACAGTAATCCGCTATCTGACGTTCAAACTCTTTTGTTTTCGGTCCGGTAGTAATCCAACCGGACTGTATCGCTTCTTTTACCTCTCTTATCTCATCCTCCGACATATCCGGAGGAGAAAACGGTATCTTCATCTCTTCCAAATCCTTCCCTGAAAAAAGACAAAGCTTCGCCATCCGAACCCCGCTCCCTTAAAACGCGCCCCGTCCCCGGCAAAGCCTCTATGTCCGCCCCATCCTGTACAGCGTGCGAAACGTCCGATACAGTCTGGGGCTTTTACGCCCCGGTTATCTCCC
>JAAWHK010000116.1 GCA_022795805.1 Hungatella sp.
CTGCTTTCTCATATTTTTTTTCATCCAGGAGACGTGTTCCTGGTTTTTGTATCCGTTCAGCTGAAACATGTGCAGGTTGTAGCGCATAACGTAAAATGCGGCGCATATGGTTAATGCGATTTCGATTGTTAACATAATCTTCATCATTCTGCTTTATTCTCCCACTATCATCCCATATTAAAATATGACTCCATAATCCTGCGAAATACTGCGGGCTGGTCTAAAAAGCTGAAATGGCCTGCTCCCTTTAACACAGCCAGACCTGCCTCCGGTATAAGCTGTTCCATTAATTTACCGTCCGACAGAGGGGTTGCGGTGTCCTGGTCCCCCCATATGAGCAGAGTGTCCTGGCGGATATGTTTCAGCAGAGGAGTCAAATCCTCATTGACCGCTTTTACCAGGCACTGCCGCATCACCGGCGTTGCATTGCGGTAGTCCGCGGAACCCTGACGGCTTTTCCAGTCGTCGATAAGCTCCGGGCAAATGGCGTAGACCGGTTTCAGGCTGACGATTTTTTTCATCAGCTTGTAGGTTTTTATTTTAATTTTCTGTTTGAACGTCTTCTGCGGCAGGATTCCGGCGCTGTCTATGAGTACTATCTTCTGAATCTCAAGGGGCAGAGACGGCCTGGATGCAAGGCGGATGATCACTCTTCCGCCGTAGGAGTGTCCTATGAGGACGGCTTTTTTGATGCCCCGGGCTTCTGCAAATTTCAGGAAGAACCTGACATAGTCCTCCACAGCCCAGGGTTCCCGGGGTTCGTCGCTGTCCCCGAATCCCGGGAAATCAAACTGGAGGACTCTGTATCTCCCGGTGAGGCAGGCGGCGACGGTGTCGTAGACTGCCATATTGGTGCCCCATCCCTGGAGGATTACGACGGTGTCCTCTCCCTCTCCGGACTCCTTGTAAGAAATCTTATATCCATCTATGACAAGTTCCATGTTTTAAACCTTTCTTGTTTGTTGTCCGGCACGGTTTTCCGGTTATTCCTATTCTAAGAGTTTTTAGGGGGTCTGTCAATCCGCAAATTCTGTATTGGAGGCGCACTCCGGGCTTACTGATATTATATATACGCTGTGCCGGGGGCGTGCAAATTTTCATGCCTTTTTATGCAGCGGATTCCACATCCCGTTCACATAGCAAACACAAAAAATCACAAATAAAAACAGATTATGAGCAATCATACATCCCCAGGCCGACACCAATCCCAGCCCAAGCAGCTGAGTACAGACAAAAGTCCCCGCAATCCGAATGCCCCACATTCCCATAATATTAAACACAAAAGGTTCCTTCGTTTTGCCAACCCCCAGCATCATACCTTCAATAATAATTGAGAATCCGTAAAACGGTTCCGAAACTGCAACCATCCGCAGCACTATACTTCCCAGCGAAATGACCTCCTCACTGGCAGAGAAAATCCTCATAAGCCCGGGAGCCAGCAAAAACAGGGCCCCGCCGGAAAAAATCATCAGCCCGATTTCAATGGGAATAAACATGGCTGCCAGTTCCTTCATCCGCTTTTCGTCATGAGCCCCGTAAGCATTGCCCGCCAAAGTGGCTGCCGCGGTCTGCATCCCGTACCCCGGAATATAGAAAGCCGACTCCACGGTGTTGGCGATGGTGTGTGCCGCAGTGGAAATTTCTCCCAAAGAATTAATCATGGAAGCAAATGCCACATACCCCAGGGAAGTGCCGAACCGCTGCAACATATTGGGAAACGCAACCTGCAGACAAGGCCCAAGAATCCTGGCGTCCGGCCGGAAACTTTGCCCCTTCGGCGAAATCCTGGGATGTCTCCAGACCACAGCCGTAATACAGATGCCGCCCACCGTAAACGCCGCGGCGCTGGCCACTGCCGCCCCGATAACCCCCATCCCCGCACCGGGCATTGTAAAAGAAACGCCCAGCATTTCCACAGGCCTGGCGGGATAAATAAGAAGAAAATTCAGCACCACATTGATGAAATTCACAACCACTCCGATTTTCATAGGCGTCTTCGTATCCCCTGCCGCCCGCAGCACCGTGCCGAAAATAATGCTGGCCGTTCTGGGAAGCATAGGCACATACAAAATAAAAAAATACCGGGCAGCCAATGCCTGAATGCTCTTATCCACCTGCATCCATACAGGCACATACCCGCTTAAAGCCAGGGTCAGCGCCGTAAAAACCACCCCGGTTATGACCACCACAAGCACCGCCTGGGACACAGACCGCTTCGCCGCCGCCTCATCTCCCGCCCCGCAGGACCTGGCGATAAAAGAAAGAAATCCCACGCTGAGAGCCGAAATTGTACTGCCGATAAGCCAGTTTACCGTACTGGTGGCCCCAACAGCCGCCGTAGCCTGAGTTCCCAGAGAACCCACCATGGCAGTATCAATATACTGAACCGCAGTCTGCATCAGCTGTTCTAACATGGTAGGCCATGCCAGAGCCATGATAACCGATATCATTTCCATATTTAATTTCTGCAAACGATTTTTCGTTTTTTCCATCATGTACACCACTCCACAAAACCGAATAATTTCCCTGTATCCGGCGAAGTCATACGCCGTCCTGGTCACATTATACAGAATGTTGGCATGTCTTTCAACTTATTGCTTTAAAGTACAAAAGTTTTATCATTGAAAGTTGAGAAAGACTATGCTATAATGGGAACCGTTTTTAAAAATATTTCAGGATACACATGAGAGAAAGTCGGGGAGGATGAAGACCATGAACGAAAAAAACAAGCTGATTACCGGAAGCATTGGCAGGACCCTGATTTTTTTTGCCCTGCCCTATTTGCTGTCCAGCTTTATGCAGACGTTTTACGGAATGGCAGACCTGTTTATCACCGGATTGTATAACGGTTCCGCCACCATCACCGCCGTGTCCATCGGAAGCCAGGTGATGCATATGCTCACCGTTATCCTTCTGGGATTTGCCATGGGTACTACGGTGCGCATCGGCCATGCGGTGGGAGCCGGCGACGGGAAATCAGCCGCCAGAACCATGGGAACCACCGCCGTATTTTTCATTGGATTTGCCTGTGTTCTGACCGTGACTTTGTTTCTGCTGGCAGAACCCATCACCGGCGTCATGCTGACGCCTGAGGAGGCGGCAGCCGAAACTATTACCTACCTGCGCATCTGCTTTTTGGGAATCCCCTTTATCACTGCTTACAACGTTATCAGCAGCCTGTTTCGGGGAGCCGGAGACTCCCGCAGTCCCATGTACTTTGTGGCAGTGGCCTGCGTGGTCAATATTGTCCTTGACTTTGCCTTTATCGGCCTTCTTGGCATGGGAGCCGCAGGAGCCGCCCTGGGAACCGTCTGCGGACAGGCAGTCAGCGTCCTGACGGCGCTTGCCATGCTCCGGAAAAAAGACTTCGGATTTGCCATGAACCGTCAGACCATGAAACCCAGCCGCCGGATTCTGTCAGATATCCTGAAAGTCGGAGCGCCCATTGCCCTCCAGGACGGCCTAATTCAGGTGGCCTTTGTGGTCATTACCATCATTGCCAACAGCCGCGGCCTTATTGCGGCGGCCAGCGTGGGGATTGTGGAAAAGCTTATTGGGTTTATGTTCCTTGTGCCGTCCTCCTTTCTGTCCGCTATCTCCGCAGTCACCGCTCAGAATATGGGCGCCGGAAAACCCCAGCGTGCCAGAAAGTCCCTGTACTATGGTCTGATGATAACCGTTGGATGGGGAATCCTGTGCTGCCTGTATAATCAGTTCCTGCCCCAAACGCTCATCGGACTGTTTACCAAAGAAGAGGCGGTTCTGGCGGCAGGCTGCGCTTATATGCGCTCCTACTCCTTTGACTGTATGTTTGCAGCGGTGCATTTCTGCTTCAGCGGTTACTTTTGCGGAGACCAGAAATCATTGATTTCCTTTATCCATAATATCATATCCATTTTGCTGGTCCGAATCCCGGGTTCCTACATGGCCAGCAGAATGTTCCCGGAGACATTATACCCTATGGGATGGGCAGCGCCTCTGGGGTCCCTGCTTTCGGCGATAATCTGTGCTGGGTTTTATGTGTATTTCAGGGGACGGGAGAAAAAGCAAACTCTTTTAAAAAAGGCTTGATTCGTTGGAATCAGGCCTTCAAATTATTATCTTGCTGCCGCTCTACACAACCGCCTTCCGAATTCTCACCAACAAAACAACCATACAACCCCCAATCAGAATATGCCCAATCCCTGCAGTCCCGGAAATCGAAGCATCCATCCCCCTGCTCAGCTCAGTCCCCCACACCTGAGTCAGCCCTCTCACA
>JAAWHK010000024.1 GCA_022795805.1 Hungatella sp.
AGGATGGTGGCCATCAGGTTGCCGCCGAATGCCGGACGGGTGTAGGCCACATTGCCCGACTCCTCGTCCACGTCCAGTTCCGTACAGTCGGCAGTGAGGCCGGTGTGGATTCGTACAGCCACACGGGATCCCAAATCACGGCCGTTGTTGGTGGCGCCGATTAAGATGGCTGAGGGTTTATGCTTCTCGATGAGGGCCGTCAGTATGTAGGCGTGGGTCTCGGCGCTGAAATTCTTATAGTTGGGATTCTCTACCACGTACACGAAATCCGCTCCGTGCTCCGCGGCAGCCTTGGCAGCCTTCCCGCAGTCCGCTCCGATTACCACGGCGCCCACCTTTTCGCCCAGCTTTCCAGCCAGTTTCTTCGCCTGTCCCAAAAGCTCCAGGCCTACGTTCTTGGGCTCATCATCAAAGGTCTCGATGAAGGACCAGACATTCTTATATTCTTTAAATTTTCCCATGATTCTCTATGTCCCTCCCTTTTCTATATTAACGCCTTGGCTTTCATATCGCCCAACAGCGCCTCCACGGCCTCGGCCGCACTCTTTCCTTCCACCTTCATGCCGGCTTTCTTCACGGAGGGCGTAAAGGTCTTCTTTACCCGGGTGGGGGATCCCTTAAGCCCCATCTTGGAGGTATCCATGTTACCGATATCCGCGGAGTTGATTACCTTGACGGTCATCTTCTTGGCCCGCATCTTGCCCTTCATGGTGGCGGTTCTGGGCTCATTGATATCCTTGCCGACGGTGCACAGAACCGGAAGTTTGGCCTTCAGACTCATGATTCCCTCATCCACTTCCCGGTCAACCAGGGCGTACTCCCCGTCCACATCGATCTTCACCGCAAATGTAAGCTGGGGGATGTTTAAGTGTTCGCTCATACTGGCTCCGGTCTGCCCCGTATCGCCGTCGATGGCCTGCTTTCCGCAGATGATCATGTCATAGTCGCCAATGTAGCGGATGCCCTGGGACAGAATGTAGCTGGTGGCGTAGGTGTCGGAACCGCCGAACTCACGGCCGGACATAAGCACGGCCTCGTCCGCTCCCATCTCCAGGCACTCTCTCAGCGCGTTCTCCGCTGCCGGCGGCCCCATGGACAGGACCGTCACCTTTCCGCCGTAGGCTTCCTTCAACTGGAGAGCTGCCTCCACCGCGTTTTTGTCATACGGATTTACGATGCTGGGAACGCCGGCCCGGATCAGTGTGTTTGTCACCGGATCGATCTTGATCTCAGCAGTATCCGGTACCTGCTTAATACATACGATAATATTCATGTTCTACCTCCATATTTTTTCCATTATCCCTGACGGAACGCAATTCCTTTTTCCCCGGCCGGGTAATTCCACTCCTTGATCACTTTGCCGCCGCTGAGAACCCGGCAGGTTCCGCACTCCAAGCAGCCCAGATGGTCGAACAGCAGATTTCCGTCGTCGTCCAGTGAGTAAAGGCCTGCGGGACAAACCCGGATCACCCTCTGAATCTCCTCCTTGTCCCCATAGGTCTTGTCCACCTGGATGTGGCTGTGCAGCTCATCCGTATTAAATTTGTCCACCCCAAGCTTATCCTGAATCGTCATGATTATTCCTTCCTTTCCGCCTACTCTGAAAATACCTCGGCAACCTCTTCCAGATTCTTTATGTTCTCCTGCGCACCTGAGAGCACAGCGCTGTTTTTCACCGCCTCACCATAGGAGGCCAGTGTCCCGGCCGAATAATCGCCGGCTTCGTTGGCTGCCATGGCCGTCTCGGCTGCCAGAACGGCCGACTCCACAGCCAGATCCATGCCTCTCACCACGTATCCCCGGTTCACCACCATGGAAGCGGCATCGCCGATCACCATAACGCCGTCGCCGTAAAGCTTCGGTCTGGTCACCTCGCCGCCTTTGCCCAAAAGATGTGCCGAGTACTCAACCAGCTTTCCACCCTCCAGAAGAGGTTTCACCTCCGGATGCTCATGAAGCTTGTCCACCAGGCCTGCCACCGTCTCCTCGGAGCAGTCAATATCACCCACCGTGGTCAGAATCCCCAGAGAGACGCTGTCCTTATTGGTGTATAAGAATCCGTTTCCTTTATGCCCCAGCGTGGACACGCCCTCAAACATCCAGGATACGCCCTCGCCCGGTGCGACGCCGAACCGCTCCTCGATCACGGCGGCATCCAGCTTAATCACCTCTTTGGCTCCCACTTCCGCCTCACCGGGCCGGATCTCCTCCTTCATACCCAGCTTCTGAGCCAAAAGAGAGTTGACGCCGTCCGCCAGGATCACAAGCTCCGAAGTCATCTCCTCGTCGCCGGCGATAACGCCCCGCACTTTGCCGTCCTCCACCAGCAGATCATCCACCCGGATTCCGGTTATGTACATGGCGCCCTCATTCTCGGCCTGATCGGCCACCCACTGGTCAAACCCCTTGCGCAGCACGGAGTAGGACTCCTCTCCCTGGCTTCCCAGATCCGCAGAAGGATACTCTACGGTCTTTCCCGCGTAGGTGAAGATGTCCTTCACAATCTTTCTCTCCAGCGGCGCCTCCCCGGCGTACTCCGGGAAAACCTTTGCCAGTGTGTGGGTGTAGATGCGGCCGCCTGTCATGTTCTTGGAGCCGCAGGAGGTTCCCCTCTCGATTACCAGAACTCCCACTCCCGCCTTTGCCAGCTGATATGCGCACACGGAACCTGCAATTCCGCCTCCAACGATAATCACATCAAAATCGGCTTCCATTTATGTTTTCCTCCTTTATGTTCCTCTAGCGGACCCTCTTTGCCTCCGGCGCCGGATCCGCCCATCCCGCGTAAGTCTGTACAATGGACGCGTACCGTCTGGCCTCGTCCCCCACAACCTCCAGGTCCGTATCCATCCAGTTTCTTCTGCGCACCGCCACGAGAGCCCACTCCTTGGCGGAACCTTTCACATAGTTGGCCGCCTCCGGATCTCCCTTGGCCCAGATCTGGCCTGACGGCAGCGTCAGTTCCAGGTACATGGGCGTGTCGGGAAGCTCCAGCCCGTTGATCCGGTAGATGTTGGGTCTGGCCTGCCAGGACAAAAACAGGGTGCTGGTGATCCGGTCTCTCACCACCACATCCATCCCCAGAGCGTCGTAGATGTCCACGGAGTGAGCCCACAGCTCCATCAGCCTCGCGGAACACAGGCTTCTGGCCGACATGGGAAGGCCCGGCGCCCACGGAATCCGATCCTTGGGGTTCTTGTCCAAAAACTCCACCGCCAGGCGGGTTCTCACCTCTCTCCACCACACCAGCACCTCGGCGCCGCTCATGTGATGGAATGCCGTAGCCCGCACATACTCATCCTCACCGGCCTCGGCCTTTGAGATCTGCACCAGATCCTCCGCCTCACCGTGAATCAGCTTGATTGCCGCCTGATCAAAGAACGCCAGGTGAATGATGGCATCCTTAATCACCCACTTTTCGCAGGCCTCCAGCGGCATCATCCACTGTTCTTCCGTCAGATCCGCCACCAGCACGTCCACCGCCGCCTGCTCGGCCAGGAAATCATTAACAATCGCTTTCATTCTCTATCCTCCTATTTGTATTTTCCTTTATCTGTACTGCTTGAGAAGGGCACGTCCCGCGATGTGGATCATGATCTCGTCGGTTCCGCCTCCGATTCTCTGCACTCTGGAATCCAGCCACAGCCGTGAGATGCGGCAGTCCGTGGTGTATCCGATTCCGCCCATGATCTGAAGCGCGTCATCGATAATCTCGCACGCGGAGCGGCCGCAGTACAGCTTGGTCAGAGCCGAATCCACCTGCACGGACTCCTTGTTCTCGATCTTCCACGCGGTGCGGTAAACCATGTTCCGCATGTTCTCGATCTTCATCTTCATCAGCGTGATCTTCTCCTGGATCAGCTGTCTGTCGGCCAGAGGCTTTCCGAAGGTAACTCTCTGATTGGCGTACCGGGCCGCATCCTCAAAGGCGCACTCCGCGTATCCCAGAAGCTCCGCGCCGATCAGAAGGCGCTCCACCTCAAAGTTCACCATGGCCTGCATAAAGCCGTTGCCCTCCACGCCTACCAGATCCTTCTCCTCCAGCTCCACATCCTCCATGTACACCTCGCAGGTGTCCATAAAGTGCCAGCCTATCTTCTTCAGAGGCTCAATCTTCACTCCCGGGGCATCCATGGGCATCCACCACATGGAGAAGGCGCTCTTCTTGTTGGCCGCTCCGTCCTCCTCCTCGGCGTTCTTGGCCAGACACAGCATGTATTTGGCTCTCTTCGCGTTGCTCATAAAGGTCTTGTGGCCGTTGATATACACTTTTCCGTTCTTTCTGGTGTAGGTGGTGGCGATGGCGCTGCTGTCCGAACCGGCCTGAGGCTCCGTGAAGCCCAGAACGAATCCCGGCTTGCCGGACTGAATCTGCTCCATGCACTGGCTGATCTGATCCGGGCTGCCGAACTCCAGCATATCGGCGATGGACAGCGCCTGGCCGAACACGGAGTGAGGGCCGCCGTGCTTGGTGATCTCCTCGGCCACCAGCATCATGGTGGTGATGTCCACAGGTGTTCCGCCGTACTCCTCAGGCACGCCCAGAAGCCCGAATCCGCTCTCCATCAGGGCGTCCACAAATTCCTGGGGATAACGCCCCTCCTCGTTGCACCGCTTCATGTACTCTTCCGTACAGTCCCTCTCAATCACCTCGTCCAGGGATTCCAACAAAAGTTCCTGCTCCTCTGTCAACCGAAAGTCCATAATCATTCTCCTTTTTTACTCTTCTTCCACGCACGCCGGCGTTACTCCCACGGGAGTAAGCCCCTTTGCGGCGCGTTTCTCGTTTCTCAGTTTCAGCCGGTAGCGCTCCGCCACACGGCTTTTTCTTATTTTCCCCGCGTCGTCCATATCGAACCGGTCAATAAAGTCCAGATACCGGGGTTTTTTGTAGCTGGAAATATAGTTTTTGCAGTGGTCCTGCAGCTCCTGCAGCGTCACCGTCTTTCCCGGACGCAGGGAGACCACGGCCATAACCGCCTCGCCCATGGTCCGCTCCGGCACCCCGAAAACAATACACTCCTGAACGGACGGGTGGCGCTTGATCACGCCCTCCACCTCCTGTGCAAACACGTTCTCTCCGCCGGACTTGATCATATCCTTCTTCCTGGACATGAGATACAGATACCCGTCCTCATCCTTCCACATCATGTCGCCTGTGCGGAGCCATCCGCCGTCCTCAAAGACCCTGGCCGTAAGCTCCGGCTGCCTGTAGTAGCCCTTCATCACCGCCGGACTCTTCACCAGACACTCTCCCACCTGGCCCGGCGGCAGTTCTCTGCCGTCCTCGTCCACCACCCTGGCCTCCAGAAACGGCATAGGCCGCCCCACGCTCTTAATTCTGGGGAGATTCTCTGCCGCCATCTGTCTGGTCATGACCATGCTGGTGCCCAGGCCGCTCTCTGTCTGCCCCCACCCGTAGTTCATGACGCAGTTGGGAAAGGCGCCGTAGATTTTCTCGACGATCTCCGGCGTGGTGCACCCGGCGGCGCTCTGTACCAGCTTCACGGAAGACAGATCGAAGCGTTCAACACCGGGACAGTCCAGCAGCCTGAGATAGGTGCTGGGCGGAAGCAGCATCAGGTAGGTCACCCGCTCCCCCTCTATGAGCCTCAGAATGGTCTCCGGATCAAACACGTCACAGATCACCAGAGTGGCTCCGCTGGCAAACACGGACATATACCAGCTGTGGCCCCCATGATGCTCCAGAGGACACTGGACCAGCACCACATGGTCCGGATCCGCGCCCATCATGTTGGAGTTCATCACCCCTATGGTCTCGCAGATATCGGCGCTGTGGGTCCTCATGGCCCCCTTTGGAAGGCCGGTGCTGCCACCGGTAAACTGGATGCGGGACAGCGCCTCCCCGTCCGGCTCCAGAGCAGGCTCCAGATCGGAACACGCCTCTAAGCGATCCCCTATGGACGTTCCCCACTCCTTCGTCTCCCGTGAGCAGAGGAAGGCGACCCGCCCCCAAAGAGCCGGGGCGATCTCCCTCACATGACCCAGAAACTGCCCGTCAAACAGCAGTAGGGAAGCGTCGCTGGCCTCCAGAAGATACTGAATCTCCCTGGAAACCAGCCGGAAATTCAGGGGTACAATCACCGCCCCAATCTTCTGCACGGCGTAGTAAATCTCCAGAAGCATGATCCCGTTGGGGAACATGGAGGCCACCTTATCCCCCGGCCTGACTCCCATCTCCAAAAGCATATGGGCCATCCGGTTGATCCGGCCGTTGAATTCTTTGTAGGTCAGGCGGATATCCCCGTGTACCACCGCCGCCTTCCCGGGATACCGGCGCACGTTCACCATCAGCAGCTGGCTTACATTCTCATAAAACATGGAATCTTCTCCCCGTTATTTTTTGGAAAATCTGGCTGCCATCTCTTTATATTCCCGAGTTCTGGTACAGAACGGAGATGCTGTGGACTCCGCCTCCATAACGGCGTTGAGCATGGGATCCGCGGCGCCGTTCATGATGCCCTTGACAATGCTGACAGAGTTGGCCGATATGGCAGACAGCCCTGCTGCGTACTCCAGAGCCTTCTCCTCCAGCTCCTCCCTGGACACCACCTGGTTGACGATGCCCATGTCGCAGCCTTCCTTCGCCCCGAACCGCCTGCCGAAGAACAGAATATCCTTTGCCCTCTGAGGCCCCACCAGCTGGGGAAGCATGGCCATAATCCCCATCTCCGGTATGATGCCGATGGCACAGAAATTGGGGATAAAGACGGTCTTTTCCGAAGCAATCACCAGGTCACAGGCCAGCACCAGGCTTACCGCGCCGCCTACCACATACCCGTCGGTCACCGCGATCACCGGCCTGCCGATCTGCCGGATGGTCCTGACGGCGGCCACATACCGTTTCAGCAGATTCCGGCTGTCCTCAATGGTCATATCGGGACCGCCCTGGCTCAAATCTCCTCCCGTGGAAAAGTTCTCCCCGGCCCCCCGAAGAAGGATGACCCTGACATCCTTATCCCGGTCAAGCTCCGTCAGAAATCCGCTCAGCTTGTCCATCATCACCGCGCTGATGGCATTCTTCTTCCTGGGCTGATTCAGATAGATGACGGCGATGCCGTTATCCTTTCTCTCCAGATACACTACATCTTTTTCTTCCATATGTCGTCCCTTCCTTCCGCTCTTTGGACGGCGCCCCCTGTGCCGGGCGGCGCCGCCAAAGATTTCTCACCGGTTGATCACAGATTTCTGGCCGCCAGATACCCTGCCTTGGTGGCATCCGCCATCCTGGCCGGATTAACGCAGTCTCCCACAACGGCGATCTCCTCCACCATTCCCTTTAACGAATTGGCCAGAGCCAGGTTCTTCTTGAATCCCAGTGTAACCGCCACCGTGTTGGCCGGCACAAAGAACTCGGTGCCGTCCTGGCGCACGGCCTTCACGCCCTTACCGGTGATCTCCGTTACCTTCGTCAAAGGCTCCAGCGTACAGTCCTCAGACTCCTTGAAGGCCGACGTAACGTGGAACCGGTCGCTTCCGCCCACGTCCCAGCCCACCTTCTTGCGCTCCTCGAAGATGGTCATTTTCCTCTTGTACTTTAAGAGGAGGGTTCCCAATTCGCATCCCGGAAGTCCGCCGCCGATGATGGCCACGTTCTTCCCGATGGGCCACGGGCTGACACCTGTCACCAGCCTGGCAAATGCCGGCGTGTAGTAGAATTTCAGGAAAATGGATCCGCAGGTCCACATTACCTTGTTGATAAGCCCCGGTTTTTTTGGCGCTTTCCCGTTGAGCATCTCCAAAAAGTCGTGGGACAGAACCACGTTCTTCCCGTCGGCTCCCGGCACGTCCAGCCCCACGGGCTCACCGCCTATGGCCACGATAACCGCATCCGGCCTCTCCCTGGCCACCAGTCTCTTGGTCACTTTGGTGTTCAGCTTCACCTTGATCTGCGGATGCTTCTTCAATTCGTGCTTATAGTGTACCAGGAGCCTCTCGTAGGTGGGGCTGAAGATGGAGCTCATAACCAGACAGCCTCCCACCCTCGGTCCTCTCTCGTACACGGTCACCTGATGGCCCTGTTCGCAGGCAGTCACCGCCGCGGACAGTCCCCCCGGGCCGCTTCCGATAACCATGACACGCTTGCGGTCCTTGGTCTTCTCAAACCTGGGCCTGTCCAGCTCCTTGCCCAGCCGCGGGTTCACGCCGCAGTACTCCAGCACCTTTCCAGAGCTGACCACGTCGTCCAGACAGCGGCAGCAGCAGATACACTTGTTTAAATCCTCCAGCCGGTCCTCCATCACCTTGTTGCCGAACTCCGGATCCGCGATGTTGTACCTGAGGCCCGCGATGATATCCGCCTTCTTCTCCTGGAGAATCTGCTCCATCACCAGGGGATCGGTGTTCCGGTAGGCGCAGGCCACCGGCTTCTTGGCCACGGTCTTGATCTTCTCGGACACCCAGGACCAGTAGCCGTCGGGAACGGTCTTGATGGTCAGCGGAATGCTGCTCTCGTGCCATCCGATGGCCAGATTGTGCAGGTCAACGCCTGCCTCCTCCAGAAGAGGCGCCACTTTCAGCGCGTTCTCGATGTCATTGCCCTCCCCCAGCTCCGAGCTTACGTACTCCACAGGGGACCAGCGGCAGGTGATAAGGTAGTCGGGGCCTACTTCGGCTCTCACCGCCCGGATCACCTCCAGGACTAGGCGCATCCGGTTCTCGAAGGAGCCTCCGTACTCGTCGGTCCGGTTGTTGGTGGCAGGGGACATGAACCGGTTCATGACACCGCCCACGCCGGCCATGATCTCCACGCCGTCCCAGCCGGCTTTCTTGATATACCGGGCCGTCATCACGTAGTGGTTGATAAACATGTCAATGTGCCTCTTCTCCATGGGAGTGAAGGGAGGCATACCCTTTAAGATCACCTGGGGAGTCGGGCCCCAGGGCTTTTCGTGCTCCTCGTCGTCCGGCTTCCAGGCGTGAACCGTCCATGGCTGTCCCACCAGAAGGCTGCCGTGCTTATGTACCACCTGAGCCATCTTCCTAAGCCCAGGAAGATGGTCGTCACTGAACGCTCCCGGCAGCGGATGTACGTGGAGGGCCGACTCGTCGGCAAACTCCCTGTGGAACGGGGATACGGTCTGGCAGATCAGCGCCGTTCCCCCGGCGGCACGCTCCTCCAGATAGTTATAGAAACGCTGAGTCGGAACCTCATTTATCACGTAACCATAACCTGGCGACATGGAAGTTGTCATCAGGTGGTTTTTCATAACTACATTTCCAACCTTGATCGGTGATGCAAGAATATTACATCTGCCCATACTTTATTTCCTCCTTCAACCATTTTATGGATTACAGTGCACGGATTGCTTTCCAGAAATCTTCCGCAATGTGGAGCACGCCAACCCGGTTGGCCGCCCGCATGGCCATCTTCGCGATGCTCTCCGGCGGTCTTCCGTCCACCCTGAACAGATTGTCCATAATCTCGTCAATCATGGCCGGATATTCCCTGAACAGCCGTTTAATCTCCATAACCTGGGGGAATCTTCGGTAATGCTTCAGATCCCTCATGATGAAGTTTCTGTCCAGAGCCTTCTTGTAAATGGACAGGCTCTCCGCGGAGAAATCACCTTTCTTCCTGGCCCGCAGCACGGTCTCCGCCGCCAGCCGCCCGGACTCGATGGCAAAATCCATGCCTCTCACCATGAATCCCAGGTTCATCACAAAGCCGGCCGCGTCTCCTGTCACCAGGACGCCGTCTCCGACCAGCTCCGGCACCATTCGGTATCCCGCCTCCGGCACCAGGTGGGCGGAGTACTCCACAAGCTTTCCTCCGGCCAGGAGAGGCTTCACCACGGGATGCTCTTTCAGACGGTCAACCATCTCAACTACCGTCAGGCCGGAACCCTCGATATCGCTCACGGTGGCCACCACGCCTACGGACACGCTGTCTTTGTTGGTGTACAGAAATCCGCCGCCGATGCTTCCCCCGGTGCAGTCGCCGTCAAACAGCCATCCTGTCCCCTCGTCGTCCGTCACCCCGAACCGATCGGAAACCGTCTTTGTGTCCAGCTTGATAACCTCTTTGGCGCCCACCGCCACCTGTGAGGGAAGAAGTTCTTTTTTCATCCCCAGCTTCTGAGCCAGCAGAGAATTCACTCCGTCAGCCAGAATCACCACATCCGCAAAGGCCTCCTCATCCCCGGATTTTACACCGACGACCTTTCCCCCTTTCACCACCAGGTCGTCCACACGGACTCCGGTGATGATCATGGCGCCGGCCTTCTCCGCCTCGTCTGCCATCCACTTGTCAAACTTGCTGCGCAGCACCGTGTAGGAAGCGCAGGCAGGCAGGCCCAGCTTCTTGCTGGTGTAGTCCACGGTCATGGCGCCCCTGCGCGTGGTCATGGAAACCCTCTCCCTGGTAATCTTGCGCTCAATGGGTGCTTTCTCTGCAAAGCCGGGCATCAGTTTCTCCAGGCTGTGCCCATAGAGACGTCCGCCGGTCATATTCTTGGACCCGCAGGTCTGCCCCCGCTCGATCAGACAGACATCAAGACCCGCTTTGGCCAGGCGATATGCCGCAGCAGTGCCGGCCAGACCGCCGCCGACTACGATCACGTCAAATCTCTCTTCACTCATTCCTTCTACCTTTTCCTTTCTCAAAATTTCTATTCCTTTCATTTGCAAATTTCGTGCCATACTCCTGTGTTTTTCCTGAAATTTTGGCCCGCTATATTTTTTCTCCATATCGGCAATCCGGCATATTTTTTGCATAATATAATGATAATTGGCCCTGGGGCAGAAGTTCTGGTCTGTTTCCTTTTCCCCGTGTCATTGCCTGATTACCTTTTCCACGGGGAGACAGGGAACAAACTGTCCTTTTGTCCCACGGCAAATAATATGAAACCAAAAGGAGAAATACAGTTATGAAACGTAGCGACATGCCGAAATTCGGAAACCTTCAGAACCTGAAGGTTCTCAACGCAGCATCCGTGGTGGCCGGCCCCTTCCTGTGCCAGCTTTTCGCCGAGCAGGGCGCCGATGTCATCGAGCTGGAGAGCACCCGCGTGCCGGATATGTACCGGATGTACCAGGAGGCCTGGTCCGTGGAGCGCCGCAACCAGAGAATGACTTCTCTGAATATCCCCACGCCGGAGGGCAAAGAGATCCTTCTCACCATGTGCAAGTGGGCCGACATCCTGGTGGAGTCCTCCAAGGGAGGAACCTGGGAGAAATGGGGTGTTACGGACGAGGTGCTGTGGGAGGCCAACCCGGCTCTGGTAATCGTCCATATCTCCGGCTTCGGACAGTTCGGTGATCCTTCCTATATTAACCGCGGTTCCTTCGACAGCATCGGACAGGCCTTCAGCGGCTACATGAGCATCAACGGAATGCCGGATCCCAATCCGCCCTACGTGGCAAAACCGTTTATGGGCGACTACATGACTGGCCTTATGGGCGCATGGGCGGCTCTGGCAGCCTACATCCGCGCCAAGGAGACGGGCATCGGCGACAGCATCGACTGTGCACAGTTCGAGGCACTGGCAAGAGTCCAGGGTTCCTACTTATCCAACGGCTTAAACAGAGGCGAGCAGCCGCCCCGTATGGGCAACCTTGACACCGTAGGCGCCTGCAAGGGAACTCAGCAGTGCAAGGACGGCTGGATCTTTATCGCCGTTGGCGGCAGCGGCCCAATCCGCAAGATGATCGAGTTCTTCGGCCTGGCCGGCGACCCGGATTTCGACGGCATCATCCAGTCCATCACCAGGGACAAACCGGAGCGGGCAAGGAAGTTCAACGAGAAGCTGGAAGGCTACTGCGCCGGCCACACGGTGGAGGAAGTGTTTGAGGTTATGTCCTCCATGTCCGTTCCCTGCAGCCCCATCATGACCTACCAGACCATGCAGGAGAACTCCCACTACAAGGCGCGCAAGGTGTTCGAGGAGTGGCATGACGAGATCACCGACAAGCCGGTAAAGGGCGTTACCATGATTCCCCGGTTCAAGAAACATCCCGGTCAGCTGGTTCGCGGCGGGGCCAAGTACGGCGCCGACACGGAGGATATCATGGAAGAGTTCGGCTACACCAGGGAGCAGCTGGAAGCGTTCTATGAGAAAGGGATCATCAACCGTCCCAAAGAGTGATTACATAAGCCCCCTGTCTGGCAGGGGGCTTTGCCGCAAAACAATGGCGGTCAGACAGCGAATACTCTGTCTGACCGCCACTTTTTATACTGAATATCTTATCTGGCTAAGGGAAGGCAAATCAGTTATGCTGCTTTGGAACCCTTGCTGCTGGCCTTTACTACCGGAAGCAGAACAGCCTGGATCAGGAGCAGAACGATAACCATACCGATACATCCTGCGTAGGAGCCGGTGCGGTCATAAATCTGTGCGTAAATCATCGGTGACAGACCTGCAGCCACCATAACCGTGGTCGTTACCAGGGAGTAGATGTTGGAGTAATCCTTTGTGCCGAAAGCTTCTCTCGTGATCATGGGGTTGCCGATGGTCAGCGGAACAAAGCTCAAGGAGAAGAGGCCTACGCCCAGGTAGAAGATTCCGGTGCTGGTGCCGCCGGTGAGAAGGATGGCTGCCAGTCCGCCTGCCGCCAGAAGACAGCAGATGATGTTGGTTGTGATGCTGCCGATCTTATCGCACAGCCAGCCCACGATAGGCCCGCGGGGAAGTCCGGCGATGGACAGGATGGAAAGTGCCATAGCACCCGCTGCCGCCCCGATGGGAACCGTGGCGCTGTAGCTGGGAAGCTGCTGGTTAAGGCTTGGGCACAGGCAGGAAATAAACGCAACTACAAGTACCATGTAGAAAGCCGGAGTCTTAACGGCCTGGCTGCGGGTAAGTCCCTCTGCCGCGGCTGCGGGAGCCGCGGCCTTGGTATCCTTCTCTGCCGGAGCGTCGTCCGCACCGTAAGGCTTTGCACCCATCTTCTCCGGGAAGCTTCTTACAAACAGCACGCACAGGATCAGACATCCGATTACCGTAATCAGACCCACACGGAAGCGGGCAGCCTGCCAGCCGATGCTGGTGATCATCTTCTGAATCTGGGGATTCACGAAGTATCCGGTCACGCCTGTGATACAGCCCACAACAGAAAGTGCGAAAGCCGTTTTCTTCTTAAACCACCGGTTGATCAGAATCGGCTGAGGCAGATACATGAAGAAGCCTGCCGCAACGCCGTAGAGCACACCGAACAGATTCCACTGCCACAGCTGTGTAAAAGTGCTGCTCCAAAGATAGGCCGCTCCGAACATAACGATGATGCCGGACATGATCCAGCGGATATCGTACTTCTCATAGATCTTGCCGATAACCGGCTGAAGAGCCGCCGCGATCCAGGAATAGATGGTCAGATACAGGGATGCCTGCGTTCTGGACCATCCGAACTCCTCCATAACCGGAGTAAGAAACATGCCTGCGGTGTTACAGAGAATGGTAATCAGCATGGCACTGCAGCCCACACATCCCAGGACGATGAGCCAGGGATTAAAATTAGATTCTTTTTGTGTTCCCATAAATTCTCTCCTTTTTTCGTTAGAATTCTGATTTTGCTTCCATCTTAGCCGTTTCAGCAACAGACAGCCGTCTATTATTTATGCAAATTTAATACCAGATTACAATTTTTTAAAAATTTTCTTACTTTTTTTATTTTTACCGCTGTCTTCGTGAATTTCCATCCATCTTTTTTAATAATTTCTCTTTTGCTGTCTTTTTACTTTTATACAATTTCAACATTTTGTACCTGTACAAAGTGTCACAGGTATCATTTTGTCACTTTTTTAACGTATTCTTTATATCACCCATACCCCCGAAGAGGAGGATTACTCCGTGGTCTCAAAGTACTCCCTCTTTCCCAGTTTTCCCTCCCGGTACATTTTCTCTGCGGTCTCTTTACCGAATCCCAGCTCCTCCAGAATATCCTCGTTGTCCATCCCGATGCTGGGAGCGCCTCTCCACACCCGGCCCGGATAGTTCGCAAGTTTCGGCATTACATTGACGCCGGGAATGTCCGTCACGCCGTCGGCCGCCTTCCAGGCAGTAAACACCTCCCTTGCCACGTACTGAGGGTTGGTCCTGGCGGACTCATAGTCCATCAGCCGGGAACAGGGAACCCCCGCGTCCACGAAAGCTCTCTCCGCCTCCTCGGCCGTGTGGCTGGCCGTGAAATCCGCCATGGCCTTCTCCACCTTGGCAGCCGCGGGCGTGTCCACGGGAATCAGGGTACTTCCGTCGGGGAAGTCTTCGCTTCCGTATTCCAGCCCCAGCACCGAAAGTCCCCTGGCCACCGCCCCGGCACCGAGAAACAGCACGTAGATCTCCATGCCGTCCCTGCACTCATAGGTGCCGTAACAGGCACAGATGCGGCTGTGGTTTCCTTCCTTTATATAGTCCAGGCCGTATCTTAAGTAATCCGTGGGATAGTTGGCCTGCATTCTTATCATCAGCTCATACTGGGCAATGTCAATACTCTCCCCTTTCCCCGTCTCCTTCGCTTTTAAAAGCGCTGCCAGGGACATGCCGAAACCGTAGTAGGAAGCGGCGAAATCGCCCGGAAACGGCATGGCGGGAGCCGACGGCTGCCCAGGAAGCCCGTTCATCCGCATGACGCACCCAAATGCCTGGGCAATGGGATCGTAGCTGGCCCTCTTTATGTAGTCCGGGTCTCCGGTCTGGCCGAAACCGGATATGTGAACGATGACCAGCCTGGGGTTTTTCTCCCACAAAACCTGATCCGACAGCCCCAGCTTCTCGTACCTTCCCCCCACGGAGGCCTCGATGAGCACATCCGCGGTCTCCAGAAGTTTCAGGAATACCTCCCGTCCCTCATCCTTCCTGTAATCCATGGCCAGGCTTCTCATATTTCTCCGGTCCTGCTGCCAGGAACCGCTTCTCCTGGCCACCCTGCAGGAATCCACCACCTTAGGATGCTCCACCCAGATCACGTCTGCGCCGTGCTCCGCGTAGAGCTCCCCCGCAAAGGGAGCCGCCACCGAAGCCCCCATCATCACCACCCTGTAGCCGCTCAGCAGCCCAAATTTCGGAATATCCGCGCTTTTTGCCATATTACTCCCGCCTTTCTTCACAGCATTGCTGTATTTTTACCATAAAATTATTGCAAAAACCATGCCATATGTATTTTTAACACGAAACAATATGGTTTTCAGGCATGTTTTTTGCAATAATATCTTAAAAACATTTTACAAAAGGAGATCTTCATGGAAAAAAAGCAATCGTCATTCTTTGTGGCATTCCCTGTTTCTTCCGTGTATTTTGGCGCCCTGGTGGGCCCGTCCATGGTTTCCGGGGCCTTTGCCGCCGTGTACTTTGCTCCCTATGGGGCCTGGGGCCTTATCCTGCCTCTGGTAACCATGGGCCTGGCCGCTTTCATCGTGACCTGCGGAATGATCGGTATCCGCCGCTGGAAGGTGTATGACTACTCGTCCTACGCCAGGAAGCTGTACGGCCCCCTGTCCCCTGTCCTTTCGCCTCTTCTGGAGGTATTCCTGATACTGGCCATGATCGTAGGCGGAAGTTCCGTCATCGCCATGGGCGGCACGTTCTTCAACAGCCTTTTCGGCATGCCCGTGTTCATAGGCGCCGTTCTCATGGCTGTCATCAGCTCCCTTCTGGTGCTGTGGGGCGCAGACCTGGTGCGAAAGTCCTCCACCTTCATGACCGTGGTCCTGGCGGCAGGATTCTTTCTTTTGGTGGTATTCGCCGCCGGCACCAAGTCGGAGCGGCTTTCCGCCATCATCACCAGCTGGGAGGTTCCCCATGGGGTCCGCTTTCTCACCGGTGTGGCGCCCGCTCTCTCACTGGGGCTCTCCCACGCCAGCAACGCCCTCACCCTGAGCAGCGTCAGCCAGAACATCCGCACCTTCAGGGACGCGTGCATGGTGGGTCTCATCAGCTTTGTGTTAAACAGCGCGGCCTTTATCGCCTGCACCGTTCTGATTCTGCCCTACTGCCCGGAGGCCCTGGCTGAAAGTGTACCCAACCTGTACATCATCAACACCTTCCTGGTGGAAAAGGTCCCCTGGCTTCCCGTGGTCTACTCCGTAGTCATGTTCTTCGGGCTGGCCTCCAGCGGCGCACCTCAGCTCCACGCCGTCGCCTCCCGGGTTCTCCCCCTGTATCCCGATTCATGGAGGGTCACGGACCTTACGAAAAATATTATTACCAGCTTTGTGTACATGGCCGTCTGCATCGCCATCTCGTTTTTGGGGCTCAGGACCATCATCAGTTCCGGCTACGGACTTTTGGGAAGCCTGGCCGTTCCCCTTATCGTGATCCCGCTGTGCGTCGTCATGCCTGTACGCCTCTACAGAGAAAGGAGTCTGAAAAAATGACCAATTATTTCGATCTGACCGGACAGGTGGCGGTCGTCACCGGCGCCAGCGCCGGTTTGGGCGCCCAGTTTGCCAGGATTCTGGCCGAAAGCGGCGCGGACGTGGCCGTCCTGGCCCGCCGCACCGAGATGCTCAAATCTCTGGCCCAGGAGATTACCCGTGACACTGGACGGCGCTGCCTTTACTACACCTGCGACGTAGGGCAGGAGGATTCCATCCGGGAGGCTGTGGACGCCATTCTCGCTGATTTCACCAAAATTGACATTCTGGTGAACAATGCCGGAATCGTCAAGTATTCCAGGGATTTCCCCTCCCACACAACGGAGAAGTGGAATATGGTTCTGGGGGTGGACTTAACGGGAGCCTTCCTCTTCAGCCGCTACACCGCCGAAAAATCCATGATTCCCAACGCCTACGGCCGGATCATCAATCTCACCAGCGTGGCGGCCATCCAGGGAGGCCTGGGCACTGCCAGCTACTCTGCCGCCAAGGGCGGCATCTTAAGCCTTACCAAGGCCATGGCCGCTGACCTGGCCTCCCACAACATCACCGTCAACGCCATCGGCCCCGGCAACGTGGAGTCGGAGATGAGCGCCAAAACCATGGACAACCCCTTTGTGAAGGAGATGATCGCCAAGACGCCCATGAAGCGCTTCGGGAAGGCCCGGGAGTTAAGCGCCATCCTTCTGGCCTTTGCCAGCCCTGTTTCGTCCTATACCACGGGACAGGTGGTTTATGTGGACGGGGGGATGACTTCGGTGCTGTAGGGACGCGATTTCCTTTTAAAGCAAACAAAAAGAGTATCTCGAAACTTACGGTTCGAGGTACTCTTTTTAGTCTGATTTTTCCTTCCGGCTTACACAACCTCATCCAGAAAAACCCCGCTTAAGACATCCACCATCCCCATCCACGGCTCTGCCGCCGCCATACCTTCCCTCTGTCCGAACAGCCATCCCGTCAGCTCCCCTATGGAAGTCTCCAGCCTTTCTGCCGCCTCCATCCCCCTCTCCCACGGCCGGATTCCGGACGTATCCCACCCGATACGCCAGAGAAACACCCCATCATTCCCCTCACACAGCCTGTCCTTAACCGTCAGACGCACGGTCAGCGGCTGCACCCCGTCTTTACACCCGGGGCGCAGCCTTATGGCTGACATGAACTTCTTCAGGCAGACGATTCTGGCCATGATCACCGGTGCATCCTCCTTGTCCGGCTGTGTCCACTCCTCCCTGGTCAGAAGCATCCTCTGCTCCTTTCTGCCGATTCCCCACCAGCACCGCAGGCCCTCCACGGTCCTTTCCTCCTTTGCCCCCCAGCCGTCTTCCCTGCCCACAGTCAGAGCCTCCATCCAGCCCTCCTCACTCTCCAGCTCCTGTATGAGCCGCCTTACGTACGCCGGTGTCCTCACGGCAAAAACCCGGTATCTCTCCTCCAGCCATCGGTTCATCCAATGTGCCGCCCAGGCCGCATCCGTCTTCTCCCCGGGGACCCTCTCCTTTTTCAGGCGACTCTCCGCCTCCGGCCTTAACCTGCAGGAAGGCTGCCGGCAGACGGTGACAAAATCAAAGGGTGCGTAGATCCTCACATCTGCTGGCATGAGGAAACAAAATCCCATTTCCTCCCGGTACATGTCCGCCAGCGCCCGCATCAGAAGACTTCGCATCAGCCCCCGGCGCCTTCTGTCCTTCGCCGTGGCAACTGCCACAATATAGTCCGCGTCCCACACCTGCTCCCCCGCCCGGACCGTGTAAGGATTCCGGTGGACCATGGCCTCGATCCTCTTTTCCTCCCCGTTCACCGCCGCCAGGATCCGGTTGTCCTCCGTCTTCTCCCTGTAATAGTACTTCAGAAAGCTCTCCGAATCCTCAGGAAACGCCTCCCGCCACAGACGTATGGTACTCCCTTTTTCCTCCTGCCTCAGATACCGTATCATATGACCCCCATCTTTCTCTGCCTCACAGAATACTTCCTGGCAAATCCCACGGGGCAGTAGCTCATTTTCGCCCGTCTAAGGCCCTCCAGCCCCAGATCATCCTCCCGGTTCACCAGCGCCGCGTCCGGAAATTCATGGATCAGAAACTGCTGGTTGATAAACTGGTACAGCCCCCGCATTCCGTTGTTGGCCTTCTCAATATGGATAATCGCCATTTTCTCATAGGGATTGCAGCTTCCTATGGTGAATGCCTCCAGCTTTCCCTCTATATACACGCCGCTCATCCTGACGCCCAGGATTGAACAGTTGTTCAGAATCTCGTGGATGCCCTCGATCTCATAATCCAGGTGCTCCTCCACGTCCTCACCCTTGCCTTCCCTCCACCGGTCCAGAAAATCCCACACATCCTGCCGGTCCGAGCAGCACAGCCTCCTGTACTCCGCCCGATCCCCGTACTCCTTTAGAAATGCGTTGAGATTATTCTTCTTTTTGTGAAGCTTTTTCCCCGCCAGGGTCCGCATGGCTTCCCCGTCGTAGAGGTAGTCCTTCATATCCTCATTCTCCGCAACCTCATACTTCTCCGGGTCCAGCCCCAGGGCCAGCACCGCCTCCTCATCCGCCAGGAGGATCTCATAGGGCCGGCGCAGCTTCTCGTTGAAAAAGCGGACCATCTCATAAAAACAGTCCTTCACATCCTCCTCCCGGCAGGCAGGCATGGCCCCCACCTCCTTCCCGTTCACGCTCATAAGCCACTGGACGGCTCCATGACTGCTTATGGCAAACCGAAGTTCACTGTATTTTCTCCACAGGAAGCTGTCCAGAAATACGCTCTCGCATGTTTTGTTTGGCCGAAGGCAAAAATACGGCTCCAGTATCTCGATACTCTCCGCCTTTACAGGCCGAAAGTGCAGTTCTTTGTCTGATCCTGTCATATCTTTTTTCCTCTCTCAATCTGTCGCTCATACTGCGGACATGTCAGGATAGAATGTCCACCCTACATAATTACCATACTTTCACCCGTTTTACAAGGCCCTTAACAGGAAACAAAAAAAGGAGCCGCCCACATGACAGCCCCTTGTTCTCCTGCTCCCTATTCTCTGTTTCCTGTATTCGCCCCACAGCCCTTGAGGCAGCCCAAAACGGCCGCCTCTCCTGTCTCTCTCAAAGCCTGTCAACTTCCTCAAGCGCCTGAATGTAAATATGCAGTGCATCCTCCAGCACCTTTAACTGTACGCACTCGTCGGGCTGATGGCCGCCTCCGTGGCCGTCAGGCCCCGGTTTCTTCTGGCCGCGTATCCCCGGTCCGAAGGCCACAGCCCCGGGAATCTTCCTGGCATACGTCCCTCCGCCCATGGTGTAGGGCACAAAAGACGGCCCCAGCCTGTTCGTGCAGGCCCTGCACAGAGTCCGCACAAAGGGGCTGTCGGGGGAGACATAGGATGGGGGATCGTTTTTCACCCAGCTCATGCGCCAGCCGCAGCTGTTGGCCGCCTGTTTAAGGGCGGCTTCCATCTGCCCGGCGTCCGCACATGCCGGATAGCGGATGTTGATGTTCTGTCTCAGCCTGCCCTCTCCTGTCTCGGTCATCCCGGCGATAACCGTAAGCTTTCCGAGTTCTTCATCCTCATGGGCGATTCCCAGGCCGGAGCCGTAGTAGTCTTTCAGACTGTCTCCGATGAAGAACAGGATTTTCCCGGCCTCCTCGCTTACCAGGTTTCTCCTGCAGATGTAATCCGCCAGCATAACCGCCGCGTTCTCAGAGCCCTCCGGAAACGCCGCGTGAGCTGATTTCCCGGCGGCCTCCACCCTCAGAAAATCGCCCTCTCTCTTTACGGATATACCCGGCCAAATCTCACACGCCTCTGTTTCCCGTTTTGCCTCCGTTCTCAGCAGCGCGAAGGCGCTGGCCGCCACCGAATTGGATGCGGCTCCCGCAGAAAACCGGACGATCTCCCCGGGAAGGGGCGCCTCAAACTCAGCCTCCATAATCCCCTTCTCCGAGTAGCACACGGAAAACGCCCCGTCTGGCGTGAAGGAAAAATCAGGTGCCGGATAATGCTTCAGGTACCAGACAATATCCCCCATCCCCTTCTCCTCACTGCATCCCAGAAAGAGCCTTATGGTCCGCCGGGGCTTAAATCCCATCTCCCGCAGAAACAGCATGGCGTACAGCGCCGTCACCGCAGGCCCTTTGTTGTCGCAGCTTCCCCGCCCGTAGAGCCACCCGTCCTCAATATAGGGGCTGCAGGGTGGATTCTTCCATCCGTCCCCGGGCGGAACCACATCCAGGTGGGCGAACATGCCCACCTCGCCTTTCTCCGTACCGGGCATAAGGATGCTGCCGCAGCGGTACTCATGGTTCTCCGCTTCAAATCCCATCCGCTCCCCCATGGCCAGCGCCGCATCCAGCACCCGGGCGCACCCCTCGCCGAAGGGATACCTCCCGCCACCGGGTGTATTGACGCTGGGAATGCGGACCAGGGTCATGATATCCTCTAAAAATTTCTCCCGATGTTCCTGAAAAAACCGGGCAATCACACGTTCGTCCATGTCACAGCACCTCAGTCTCTGCACAGATGGCAGGCTGCCATGTGACCGCCTCCCATGTCCTTAAGTTCCGGTTCCAGCTCCCTGCACTCAGGCCTGGCATAGGTGCACCGGGTGTGAAACCGGCACCCCTTTGGCGGGTTAAACGGGCTGGGCACATCGCCGGTCAGGCGGATGCGCTTTGGGGCCGCATCCACATCCGGGATGGGGATGGAGGAAAGCAGGGCCTGGGTGTAGGGATGTTTCGCGTCGGAGTACAGCTCATCCTTTGAGGCGATCTCCACAGGCTTTCCCAGGTACATGACCATGATGCGGTCGCAGAGATACCGGACCACGCTCAGATCGTGAGAGATAAACAGGTACGTCAGGGAAAGCTCCTGCTGCAGATCCCGCATCAAATTCAGCACCTGGGCACGGACCGACACATCCAGCGCGGACACCGGCTCATCGCACACCACAAAGTCCGGCTTCAGCACGAGAGCCCTGGCGATCATGATCCTCTGTCTCTGGCCTCCCGAGAACTCATGGGGATACCGGTTTAAATATTCCAGAGGAAGGCCCACCTTCTCCATCATATCAAGCACCTGTTGGATGCGCTCCTCCTTCGTCCCTATGCCGAACACATCCAGAGACGCGCAGATCAGCTCCTTGACCGTCATCCGCGGATTCAGGGACGCATAGGGGTCCTGGAATATAATCTGCAGCTTCTGCCTGTACTCCCGCATCTGCCTGTTATCCAGGGACAGCAGGTCAATCCCGTTGTACATAACAGAACCGCTGTCCGGCTCATGGAGGCGGAGGATGGCGCGGCCCAGAGTGGACTTGCCGCAGCCGGACTCTCCCACCACCCCCAATATCCCGCCCCTGGGGATCTCAAAGGTGACGTCGTCCACCGCTTTCACTGTCTTCACAGGACCGCCCAGAAACTGCTTTCGGGAGGAAAAATACTTTTTCAGATGTTCAACTCTAAGCAGCGGCTCAGCCTTGTTCATATTCCACCTCCTTAAATCGGTCCCTGTACTTCCAGCACCTGACCTGCCGTCCGTCGGGCGCTTCGAACACCGGCGGACACGTTTCGCCGCAGATATCCATGGCACAGTCACACCGCACGCAGAAACGGCAGCCCTCCTGCAGGGCGCTCAGGCTGGGAACCGTGCCCTCTATGGCGTACAGGCGCTCCGTGTCCTTATCCAGCCGGGGGATGGAGGACAAAAGCCCCCTGGTGTAAGGGTGCAGCGGCTCGCCAAAGATCTGGCGGGCCGTGCCGTACTCCACGATCTGCCCCGCATACATGACCATGATGGAGTCCGCCATCTCCGCCACCACTCCCATATCGTGGGTGATCAGCATAATGGCCGCGTCGATCTTGTCTTTCAGCTCCACCATAAGATCAATAATCTGCGCCTGGATAGTCACATCCAGAGCCGTGGTGGGCTCGTCCGCGATCAGCAGGGACGGGCTGCAGGACAGCGCCATGGCGATCATCACCCGCTGGCGCATGCCGCCGCTGAGCTGATGGGGAAATTCCTTCAGCCTCTGTTCAGGCGCCGATACGCCTACCTTGGTCAGAATATCCAGGGCCTGCTTTCGAATCTCACTTCTGGGCGCCTTCATGTGCACGGCAATGGTTTCCTCCAGCTGGTATCCCACGGTGAGAACCGGATTTAAGGATGTCATGGAATCCTGAAAGATCATGGCAATATCCTTGCCCCGGATGCGGCTCAGCTCTCGGCTGCTCTTCTTCACCAGATCTTCCCCCTTAAAGAGTATCTGTCCCTGGGCGATCCTGCCGATGCCGCCCGGAAGCAGCCGCAGAATCGACAGTGAGGTTACACTTTTTCCGCATCCGGATTCGCCCACGATGCCCAGGGTCTCTCCTTTGTGCACCGTGAAGCTGACTTTGTCCACTGCGGTGATATATCCATTTTTTGTGCGGAACTGCGTTACCAGCTGCTGCACCTGCAAAATTGGCTGCGCTTGCTGTGTCATAATATCTACCCCATTTATCTTAATCTACCGGAATCTGATTTGCTTTAAAAGTCCGCTGCCAGGCACGGAAAGGATTACTTTGCAATCTTCCACTGCCATACCATGCGGTTGAGGAGGCTGTAATCCTCAAAATGCACGTTGGAGATGCGGTTGTTATATGCCACAAGGTCGTTCTGGAAATACAGCCAGCTAAAGGGCACCTGATCCCTGAGCATCATCTGGTACTCCTTATAGATAGGAAGACGCTCCTCGTATGTGAACACCTGGAAGCCTTCCACCATTCCCTTTTCGTACAGGGACGGATCGGCGTTCTGGGAGAAGTTGTTCACATGGCCGGGACGGACATTGACGACACTCTCCGCCGGGTCCGGGCTTCCGCCGGAGCCGATCAGCGCAAAGTCGTACTCACCTTTCCGGCATTCAGCCAGGTGGGTGGGATGGTCCGTGGTGACGATCTCAACGTTGATTCCGATTTTGGCCAGATCCTGCTGGATAAGGGGAGCCGTCTTTTCCCTCACCTCGTTGCCCTGGGAAACCCGCAGGACATAGGTCTTGCCCGTATCAAATCCGGAATCCTTCACCATCTGCGCCGCCTTGTCCACGTCGTAGGGAATGGGCAGCAGCTCCTCGTTGAAGTAGGGATGATTCTGGCGCAGCGGCCCTGCGGCAGCCTCGCCCTCTCCCCGCATCAGGTTGTTTACGATGGCGTCCCGGTTGACGGCCATATTCACGGCCTGGCGCACTTCCTTGGGAATGTTGTTCACATTGATGGAAAGATACTGATACCCCAGAGACTTCACGGACTCCGTGGTCAGGTTTGCCTGCTGCTTGGCCATATCCCAGTCGTTCATGGGGATGTTGCCCAGGCCCGCGCCCGCGGTGATGTCGATCTCCCCGCTCATAAGCCCGGAGAGAAGGTTGCTGGCCGGAACGATGCGGACCACGAACCGGTCAAACTCTGGAGCGCCCAGATAGTAATCCTTGTTGGCCTCAAACTCGATTCTCTCACCGGAAACACTGCTCTCATAGATACAGGGACCGGAGCCCACGGGATGCTGCCAGAATTCGTCCGACATAATGCTCTCCGTCGGGATATCCGCCAGCAGATGCTTCGGAAGTACATAGAAATCACGGAAGGTCTGGCTCAGCATATAGCTGATGGGCGACGGATTTTTCAGAGTAAACTGAACCGTGTGCTCATCCAGAGCCTCAACGCCGAACTCTTCGTCCTGAATCCGGACGCCGCCGTCGTCAGTCCCCGTGAAGAAAGCCACCTTGCTGCGCCGCGGATGGGTGATGGCTTCATTGGCCATCAGCTCGCAGGTAAAGACAACGTCGTCTGCCGTCACAGGCTCCCCGTCGTGCCATTTGGCATTCTGGTTCAGCTTGAACGTAAGGATCTTTCCGGTCTCGGAATCCTGCTCCCACGTGTCTGCCAGACGGGGCTCATGCTCTCCGTTGGCCTTCACCACGATCAGTTTGTCGTACATAAGCTCCAAAACAGCGTCGGTGTTGCCGTTGGTGGTGTTAAAGGGGATAAAGGTATCCCACGGGGCGGTCATGGCCATGGTTATGGTGACCGGTCCGCCGGCTGCGGGGGTCTCCGTGTCTGCCGCGGCCGTGGTCTCGCCGTCTGTCTGGCTCTCCTGGGCAGCCTGTGTCGTCGCGGCGGCCGCCGGCTGGGTCCCCTCCTGCGGAGCTGCCGGAGCGGAGCACGCGGACAGCACCATCACGGCGGCAAGGGCCAAAGCGGTCATCTTGGAAAATGAGTGTTTCATAAAGTCTCCTCCTCTTTCTTTTTTATCTCAACTCAGGGTCATCACCCGAGATCAGATCACCATTTTCGTATCCAGCGCATCACGGATACCGTCTCCCAAAAAGTTGATGCACAGAATCGTAATCAACAGCGCAATCCCCGGCGGCATCCACAGCCACGGCCTGGTGGCCAGCACGCTGATGGACTGTGCCTGATACAGAATGTTGCCCCAGGAGGCCATAGGCGCCTGGACACCCATTCCCAGAAAGCTCAGGGAAGATTCCGTGATAATGGCCTGGGCCGCCCGGAACGTAAAGGCGATCAGCACCGGAGCGAAGGTGTTGGGCAGGATGTATTTAGTCATCACCGCGCCGTCCTTCGTCCCGATGGCCTTGGCCGCCTCCACATACTCGCTCTCCCTGGCGGAAAGAACGTTGCCGTAGATGGTCCTGGCAAACCGGGGCCATCCCAGAATTCCGATGACCACCGTGACCGTGGCCACGGAGGGGCCCAGCACGGACACAAGCACCAATATCAGTACCATGGACGGAAAGGACATGAAGATGTCCGCCAGCCTCATGATAATCGTCTCGATGATCCCCCTGTAATATCCCGCCACCAGCCCCAGGGGCACGCCCACCGCCAGGCTGATGACCGCTGAAATAATGCCCACCTGCAGAGACACCCTGCCGCCGTAGAGGAATCTGGCAAAATTATCCCTCCCGATATCGTCGGTCCCCAGCCAGTGCAGTGCCGAGGGCCCGGCCCCGAAATACGTATCATAGTCCGACGTATAGGGGTCCAGCTTCAGAATAACCGGAAGTCCTGCCACCAGAAATATCTCCACTGCCAGCACCACCAGACTGATAATAGCCAGTTTATGTTTGGAAAACCGCCTGATCACATCCCTCATGTAAGAGTTGGCGGCAATCTCCTTTCCGTTTCTGGAAACCGTTGCGTTCGCCACAGCTGTCACCTCCTTAATAACGAATCCTGGGATCCAGCAGATTGTACATCAGATCCACCACCAGATTGCCCACCAGGACGACAATCGCAATTACAACCGTGATTCCCATGATCGCCGGGTAATCCCGGGCATTGATGGACTGCACCATCAGACTTCCCAGCCCCGGCCACCCGAAGATCTGTTCCGTCACCACCGCTCCTCCGATGAGAAAGGGAATCTGCATCCCGAACCAGGAAACCAGAGGAATCCACGCGTTCCGCAGCGCATGGCGGATCAGAACCGGCGGCTCCAAAAGCCCTTTTGCCCGGGCCGTGCGCACGTAATCGCTCTGCAGCACCTCCATCATGGATCCCCGGCACTGGCGTATCAAACTTCCGATAAGCTGTATGGCCAGCACGCCGGACGGAAGAACCAGGTGGTGAAAAAACATGCCCCAGGTCCTCACGCCAGAGGAGTCGTACATTCCCGATGAGGGAAACAGCCCCGTCTTTACATTGAAAATGTAAATAAACACCAGAGCCGCGAAGAAATTAGGCATAGCCGCACCCACAAAGGAAATCCCCGATGAAATGTAATCCCAGCCGGAGTAGGGCTTGTAGGCCGCCATAATCCCCAACGGCAGTGAGATCACAATGGTAATCGCCATAGCCGACCCGGTCAAAATCAACGTGGGCCCTATGCGCTCCGCGATCATGCCTGCCACCGGAAGCCCCGTGCGGTAGGACGTTCCCAGGTTGCCCGCCAGAAGACTCCTCACCCACCTGAGATACTGGACATATACCGGCTGGTCCAGCCCCAGCGCCTTCTCCATGGCGGCCATCTGCTCCCTGGTGGCCATGGGATCGTTAAACAGGATCTCCAGCGGAGAGCTGGGCGTCAGAGAAGACAAAAAATAAACCAGAATCGTGATGCCCAAAAACGTCGGTATGGCGATCAATAATCGTTTGATAATGTAACGGAATCGATTCATATTCTACCCTCGCCTTTACTGTATTAAAATCATCTAACTGATATTATTAGTAAGCATATCATATTATCCTCAAAAAAGCAACTTTTTTTGTATGTTTTTACTATATTTTATTTTTGTTCACAACGTCTTTTAGACGTTTTATCAGAATAACCGAAAGAATATTGTTTTCAGTCTCTTGACAGAAGCTAAAAATATTGTTACTATCAAACAAGTTCAATAAAAGGAGAATCATCCAGTGACGAACAACAACAATAAACCAACATTGAAAGACACGGTCTACCGTCAGATCATCGAGATGATCTGCAATGGCCAGCTTCAAAGCAACGAAATCATCACAGAGAAGCAGCTCACCTCCCACTTCGGCATAAGCAAATCGCCGGTGCGGGAGGCGCTGATCCAGCTGTGCCACGACCACGTTCTCATCAGCATCCCCCGCTGCGGATATCAGGTGGTCCAGATCAACGGCAAAGATGTCCACGACATGACGGAGATCCGGCTCCTTCTGGAGGTGGGAAGCCTCCCCAGGATCCTGGAAAAGGCCGCCCCGGAACACATTGAGCACTTAAAGGAACTGAACCGGGAGCGGGAGAAACCTGCCAGGGAAAAAGATGTATGGAGCAGCTGGTACCGCAATATTGAGTTTCATACATATCTTCTCGAAATCGCCAACAACGAATATGTGCTGGACACGGTGCGCCGCATCCTCTCATCCTGCACACGAGCCTACGCTCAGCTGTACTCCCTCCAGAGGGAAACCGTGGTCCTTCCCAACGATAAGACCCACGCCCACCCCCTGATCACGAAAGCCATCGAGGATCAGGACCTGGAGACGGCCCAGTCACTACTCCGCGCCGATATTCTGCGCATGGAATCCCAGCTTATGTCCATGAAACTTCTCTGATCGCTCTAATTGCAGCGGTATGCCGCTGCTGCAGCAGCCGGCCGCAGGGAATCCCGTCCGGCTGTCACAGGCAGGCCGCCTTCACGGCGTTTGTCACGCACCGTATGCGGTCCGTGGATATCTCTGTAGGCAGCGTGCAGTCGGAGCCCACGATAAAGGGCCTTCCCTCCATCTCTCTTAAGATCTTATCTGTGTGGGCCTCGATCTCCTCCTTTGTCCCGTCCACCAGCACGCCGCTGCGGTCCTGGAATCCCCCCAGTATCACGCTGTCGGGAAACAGCTTCGCCCCCTCTGTCAGGCTTACATTGTTGTGGTAGATGCTCCAGTTGACCACCGCAGGTTTCAGCGCCGTGAACCTTTCAAAATCAATGTCCGACTTGCAGATGTGCAGCACGTTGAATTTCGTCTTCTCCCTGATATGGCTGTACAGCCTCTGCTCATGGACGGCGACCTGTTCCATATACTCGTCATGGGAGAACCAGCTGCGCTCCCCTCCCAGTGCGGCGTAAAAGATGCCGTCAGCCCCCGCTTCCAGAGAACAGTCCACCAGTTCCATCAGCGTGTCCGTGTACATCTCGAACACCCGCTGCATCTCCCCGGGCTTCTCCCTGCAGAATACGGAGAGCCCGTAGCCCATCCCCGTATAGTTTCCGCTGAAACCCGTCCCGTGGAACACGGACGCGATCAGCCCGTGGATCGTGGCCAGGATCGGGTATCTCCCCTGGGTCTGATCGCTGATGCGCTTGATAATATCCATCTGATCCGTAAAAAGCCTATCTTTCCTCGAGTAGCGCCGGAATCTGCCGATATCCGCGGTGCTCTTAATTTTGCTCTCCCCGTCGTACAAAAGGTTCTCGTTCATCACCTTCAGAATATCGGTCCCCGTCTGCCGCATAAACTCCAGATGCGCTTTAATCGCCGCGTCCCCGTGGTGCATGTCCTCCGGAAAATGCAGCCAGAACCCGGTGGGGATTCTGTCCGCCTCTCTTCCTTCCAGGATACTGTATATCCGCTCTCTCTCATTCATTGCTGCCCTGCTCCTTTCCTCTCGCCAACATAATGATTTTCGATTCACATTTTTTATTGTGTTTTTCTCTGATATGATTTATAATAACATTACTAGTAATGTTTGTCAATACATCCAAAAAAATTTGAAATTACACTTTTTTTTGGGTAAATATAACAATGCACTATCAAAGTCTCTCTGTACCTAGTGTGGGATGATTTTTGTCAGATGTGCATAAACGGAGGAATTTCTATGACTGTCTTTGAAAAACGCCTGAAAAATCTTCTGGCCGCCATGGAGGACGCCGGAATCGGCGCCGCCGTGTTCTCACCGTCCACAGATTACTTCTACCTGACCGGAAGCGCCAGGCAGCCCGCACAGCGGGAAGCCGCGCTGCTTGTCTCCCCGGAGAGGACGGCTCTCCTGCTCCCGGGGTTTGAGGCGGAAAACGAGCCGGAACTTTCCCGCCGTCTGGAACGGATTCCCTATTCGGATCTGGAGGACCCAGCCGCCCTCCTGTCCGCTCTTCTCCCAAAAAGCGGGCGTATCGCCGTGGGAAGCGAGATGCGGGCCAAATTTCTCATGGCCCTGCAGCAGGCGGGCAGCCGTCTCTCCTGGTGCTGCGCCGATGCCCTGACAGGCCCTCTCCGCCGCAAGAAGGACCGCGAAGAGATACGGCTCATAGAGACGGCTCAGCATATGGCCGAACGCGCGCTCTCCCGATTGCTCAAGGAACCGGTTGCAGGAAAATCCGAGAGGGAACTGGCCTCCCGTCTGATGGAACTGAGACTTGAAGAGGGTTTTGATTCTGTGGGAAGCGGCATCGCGGCTTCCGGTCCCAACACGGCCCTCCCCCACCATATCAACGGGGACCGGCGGGTTGAAAAGGGCGATATTCTGATGTTTGACATCGGAGGGCTGTACCGCGGCTATCGCGCCGATTTCACCAGGACTTTCGCAGTGGGCGCGGTGCCGGAGGAGTTTGACCGTATCTACCAGATCGTGCTGGAGGCCCACCTGGCCGGCAAAAGAACCGCCCGCCCAGGCGTCCCCGCCTCCCAAGTCGACCGGGCTGCAAGGCAGGTCATCCAGGAGGCCGGTTTTGGCCCCTTCTTCACCCACCGCCTGGGCCACGGCATCGGCCTGGACGTCCACGAACCGCCCTTCATCGTAAACACCAGCCCCCTGCCTCTGGAAACCGGCAGCGTCTTCTCCTGCGAACCCGGCATCTACCTGCCCGGACGTTTCGGCGTTCGGATAGAGGATCTTCTTGTGCTGGAGGAAGGCGGGGCGCGCAGCCTGAATACCCTGAGCAAAAAACTCCAGGTGATTCCCGTCTGACAGGGATTATTCCCCAATGCGTTCCGTGGTTTTCGCGGCGGTAAAAAGTCAAAAGCCGGATAGCCTTGTGATTCATTCCGGTACGCTAAATACATATTCTCCTTTTGGAATTATACAAACTATGGTATAATTATATACAGATCAAAATTTATCCCTCTTGCGAAGAACAGAAAATCTGTATTGGAGGATATGGAGAGAGATAAAGTCAGCCGGCATGACAGCCGGAAAGTACAGGAAATCTTAGCTATAGCTTTTGATAATCATTGTAAAATTATTGGGTATGAAGCAGCTCTGCCTTTAATTAAAGAATGGTTAAACGACGATTGCGCGAATGTTCGCAGAGCTGTTTCAGAGGGATTAAGAGTATGGACAAGTCGTCCTTACTTTAAGGATAATCCTCAAATAGCCATACAATTTTTATCTGCCCATAGAGAAGATACAAGTGAATATGTTCGAAAATCAGTGGGAAATGCTTTAAGGGATATCAGCAAAAAACATCCTGAATTGATTATGGTGGAATTAAATCAAAGGATCTATCATCTAAAGAAATCAGACAGGTATATAAACTGGCGGGTAAATTTTTAGGTCTTAATGAAAAATAAACTCCGGTTTGTAAGGCCCATTTGCAAATTGCTCTGATAGTGAGGACAGATAAACGAATACATGAAAAGCCCACCTGCTTGTTTTGTATATAGCAGGTGGGCTTTTTTGCCTTCCTTTTCCCTCAAACGTCAGAGTTTTATTCCCCTGTAAAGCGTTTCGGTATCCTCCTGTAATGCATGGCCAGAACAAGTGCGGCCGCTGACAGAAACAGACAGATCCCACAGACAGCCAGATTCTTCATGACAACCTCCATGCTGCCGCCTCCGGGCCCTCCCGGCATGGCAGGCCCCTCATTGAATGCTTCCCGTGCCGGGTCTGCCTCTGTCTGTCGGTTCTTGCCGCCCGGCATCACATCCGCCTGTTGGCCCTCGCCGCCCGGCATCGCCTCCGCCTGTTGGCCCTCACCGCCCGGCATCGCCTCCGCCTGTTGGCCCTCACCGCCCGGCATCACATCCGCCTGTTGGCCCTCGCCGCCCGGCTCCGCCTCCGTCCTCTGGCTGTCCCCGGCCCGCTCCCTGCCGCCTTTTTGTCCCGCCTCTCCATCACGACCGAAATTCCGGTTTCCTCCCATGGTACCCATTATTTCAATATCTATAGATGATGCATCGATCAGGTGTGAGGAATCCGCCTTCTGTCCCTCGTCCGTAGAGGGTATGGCTCCCACCAGCTGTCCCAGTATGCTCTCCGCCCGAAGAAGCACCGTGTCATAGAGCATTGCCGACGCCGCTTCATACTCCTCCGGCGAATAAAATGCCGTAGGGTCTGTCTCCGTCAGCTCGTCGATCTGGCTGTAAACGCGGTTACAGAATTCCTCAAACCTTCCCCCAAAGACATACGTCTCTGCCAGCTGCCTCAGATATTCGTGATACCTGGCCAGATACCGTTCATCTTCCAGAAGGCCGTCGAAAAATTCCGTGGCGTCAAAGGGTGTGTCAATGGCATCATTGACGGTTCCCGAGGCGCCGCTGTTCCTCCCCATTCCCATGCCCCCGAAGGAAAGATTGTAATCCCATGGCAGAATGTTCAGCTGCCCGTTCTCCTCATACAGGTAGTAGTTGTGGGCCATTGTCCCGGAAAGACTGTCCAGGTTAACCGAAAAGACATGTACCGCCATGTATTTCAGTATATTGTCCACATCCATATACCGCTCCAGATCATTGCCTTCGCTTATGTTTTTCAGGGCAGTCACGACCCTGCGGTGATCCTTCTTTCCGGTGTTGTTCACCTCCCCCTCCCATATGGTAGAGTAGCTGTCCAGATCATCGTCCGTGTAATTCAAATCCGCTCCGCTGCCGCCCATGAACGGTCCCCGCCCGGGCATGCCTTCCCGGTCAGGCCATCCTGCTTTTCCGTTTTTCGCTCCGGCATCGGTTCGGCCTTCGGCTTCCTCCTCCGGCTGAGATTCAGCCTCTTTCACCGGCTGCCCTTCGGCCTCCTCCGGCTGCGGTTTCTCCTCCCCTTTGACCATGTTTATCTGCTCTCCATCACCCCATTCATCCCGCATGTCTCCCGGCGGCATCCCCGACCTCCCGGGGCCTCCTCCTTCCCCGCCGCGGCCGCCTTCCATGCCCATACTCTCCGGCTTATACAGATTGCCCTTCGCCGTTCCGTAATTTCTCAGCTGAAAGCTGTCCTCCACAGCCTCCAGGGCCAGATACCCCCCCAGTACTCCCCGTTCACCGATATCCTGGCATAGTTATACAGAGACGCGTCCACATCCAGATACCGGTACATATCGTACACAAGAGCCTCCTTCATGTTGGTGGCGTCCGCGTAATTATTATTCAAAACCAGCTTATCCAGCCCGAAACACGTCTGGCCGTCCACATAGCGGTCAAATTCCATCTTAAAGCTGAACCGGTCCGTGTCCGGGTCCATAACTATGGACGACAAACTGGTATTTCCCTTGGGCCGGATTCCCACATTGTATATGGTCTCCTGATTGATCACCACGTCACAGGAGTAGTACTCCTCCTCCGCAGCATGGGCAAGCATATCCGCCCACTGCTCCTCATCCATCTGAATGTCAATCTCTATAATCCGGCTGGTGTCAAAGAGCTCCGTCTCATACTGAATGGCCACGCCGCCTCCGCCGAAGGTCTCCGTCACCCGCTCAGGGAACATCAAAGCCAGCACGCACACCAGAACCGCGGCTGCCACGATCACGCTGATAATCTTCGTAATATGTTTGTAGGCAACCATGACAGACCTCCTCTCTCAGGACATATACTCCCCGTTGTAGCTCACAAGGGTAACTTCGTTCACA
>JAAWHK010000025.1 GCA_022795805.1 Hungatella sp.
TCACAGCCGCACTCCCCGTCATGGTCGTGGTGATGATGGCCATGACCTTCACAGCCGCACTCCCCGTCATGGTCGTGGTGATGATGGCCATGACCCTCACAGCCGCACTCCCCGTCATGGTCGTGGTGATGATGACGGTGCTCCCTCACCTCTTTCATCAGATCCTCCGCCATGGTATCCGGCTTCTCTATGATCTCCAGAAGCTGGCCGCCGGTCAGCCGGCTGCAGGGAGTGGTAACAATGGCGGCCGCCTGATTCTGCTCCCTGAGCAGTTCCACGGCCTTTTGCACCTTCTCCACGCTGATTACGTCCGTCCTGCTTAACACGATGGTCCCGGCATTCTCGATCTGATTGTTGAAAAATTCCCCGAAATTCTTCATGTACATCCTGCACTTGGAGGCATCCACAACCGTCACCGCGCTGTTCAGCTCCACATCCACGGTGGCCGCCACGTCCCGCACCGCCTTCATAACATCCGACAGCTTGCCCACGCCTGACGGCTCGATGATCACCCGATCCGGTTTGTATTTGATCAGAACCTCCTCCAGAGACTTTCCGAAGTCTCCCACCAGGGAACAGCAGATACAGCCTGAGTTCATTTCCCGTATCTCAATCCCTGCATCCTTCAGAAAGCCTCCGTCGATTCCGATCTGTCCGAACTCATTCTCGATCAGAACCACCTGCTCGCCGCTGATGGCTTCCTCCAGAAGCTTCTTAATAAATGTCGTCTTGCCGGCTCCCAAAAAGCCGGAAATAATATCAATCTTTGTCATGATTTTTTCCCTTCTTTCTAAAGGATTATTTTGTCACAAACTTCGGACAAAGTCAAGCCTCATGCCTTCTCCATAAATCTTTTTATTCCCTGAAACGTCTCCTCGCTGATAATGTGCTCCATCTTGCAGGCATCCTCCTCCGCGGTTTCCGGGCCGACGCTGCTGACCTTCTGCAGAAATTCTGTCAGCAGCTTATGTCTCTCATAGATACCTCCGGCCTTTTCCTTCCCCTTCTCCGTAAGTTCTATCTCGCCGCTGCTCTCCATCACAATGTAGCCATCCTCTCTCAGAATTCCCATAGCCCTGCTGACGCTGGGTTTGCTGAAGTTCAGAGTCCTGGCAATGTCTATGGAACGGACTGTCCCCTGCCTCTCCTTCAGGATCAGAATGGTCTCCAGATAGTTTTCGCCTGATTCGTACATGGTCCTCCCCTTTCCTTCTCTCTCGGTCCCTTTGGGTATGATATCATGTTATCACAGAAACTGTATTCCGTCCAGTTTTCGCAGCCTGCCAAAAACAAAAAGGAGCGGACAGCACCAGCCGTCACTCCTCTTTGACCCTTTCTCTTGTTCATTTCATGCGGTTACACCACCCGTTTCAATGCGGTACATATTTTTCCTCTGAATCAGTCCTGCCTCCTCCAGCGTCTTCACCATCCGATAGACCGTGGCCATTCCGATCGTCGGATCCTCCCTGACAGCCTGATAGTAGATCTCCTTGCAGGAACAGCACTCATCCCGCAGGATCACATCGATGAGTACCTCCCTCTGGCTTGTGATCCTGTACCCTGCTTTTTTAAGTTCCCCAAATACATAACCCTTCTTATCCTGTAACGGCAAATAATCTCCCCCTCTCATCCGAATCTGTCCGCTGCCATTGTACACGCTCCCGCTGCCGGGCAGAAACGTTGTATCAAACTATGAACCCCCCTGCCAGATTAATAATCAACGCCACTACATACGCGACAGCCATCTGGAATCCCACGGCCCGAAGGGTCCACTTCCAGGAACCGTATTCCCGCTTCATGGCTCCTACAGCCGCAAAACAAGGCATGCACAGCAAATTAAACGCCATATATGCATAGGCAGACGCCTTCGAAAATACCTCTCCGATGGCCGGCAGAGCCTCCTCCCCTGCCATAATAGCCTCTACCGTCTCCTCACTCACATTTCCGAAAAGCTGGCCAAATGTGGCCACAATATTTTCCTTTGCAATCCAGCCTGTAACTATCCCTACGGATGCCCTCCAGTCCGCAAATCCAAGAGGGGCAAAGATCCACTTGATCCCGTTTCCCATAACAGCCAGCAGGCTCTCCTCCATATCGCACATGCCGCTGAAATTGAAATTGGACAGAAACCAGATAAGTACCGTGGAAGCAAAGATCACCGTACCCGCTTTTACGGCAAATCCTTTCACCTTCTCCCACCCATGAATCAGCACACTTTTAGCCGTAGGAACCCTGTACGCAGGCAGCTCCATAATAAAGTTGGAAGTCTCGCTCTTAAATGCAAATTTATTCAGAATCAAAGCGCTGACAACGGCCACTGCAATACCCAGCATATAGATAGAAAATATAATTACCGTCTGGCTGCTGTCCGAAAACATCGTAGCCGCAAACATTGCGTAAACAGGCAGTTTGGCGCCGCAGGACATAAACGGCGTGATCATCATGGTAATCTTCCGATCCTTATCGCTCTCCAGAGTTCTGGAAGCCATCAGAGCCGGAACCGAACACCCAAATCCCATAAGCATGGGAATGAAAGACCGGCCGCTTAACCCGAAATGGCGGAAAATCCGATCCATAACAAAGGCCACCCTGGCCATGTAGCCGCTGTCCTCCAGAAATGACATAAGCAGGAAGAGAACCAGTACCAGCGGAAGAAATCCGAACACGGCTCCTATACCGTCCAGGCAGCTGCTTACCAAACCCACTGCCCACTCAGACGCTCCCGCCCCTTTCGCTATCCCCGTAACGACTTCCGCAAAACCGCCCCAGGCCTCCTCCACAATACCTGCCAGCCACACGCCAGGACTCGGCAGCCCGGGAATAAACAGGAAATTTTCGCTAAATGTACACGCAAACAGAAGATACATAATCCCCGCAAAAACAGGAAGCGCCAGAATCCGGTTGGTGAGAATCCGGTCCAGTTTATCCGACCAGGTCTCCCTCCGGTCTTTTCCGCTCCTCCTTACACACTCCTTTACCGCCTTTCCTATGTACTGATAGCGGCTGTCCGCGATGGCCGCCTCCGCATCTCCCCCAGCCGCCTGGTTGGCTCTGTTCACCAGCGCCTCCACCGCTTCCTTTTTGTCTGCGGGAACCGTTTTTCCGACAATCTCATCCCTCTCCGCCAGCTTCACGGCCCTCCATTTGCTCTCATCACACTCACCATCCCCCAGAGCATCGGCTATTAATTGGATAGTCTCCGCTAACTCATATTCAAAAATATCCGGCCGATCCGGCTTCTTTCCGCTTCTGGCCACGGTGACCGCCGCCTCCATCAGCTCCTCCAGCCCTTTCCCTGTCCTGGCCACAACCGGCACCACAGGGACACCGAGAATCCGGGATAAACGATTACAGTCAATCCGGTCCCCTCTCCCTTCCACCTCATCCATCATGTTCATGGCTATTACCATGGGGATTCCCGTCTCCATCAGCTGCACGGTCAGATACAGATTTCTCTCAATACTGGTCCCGTCCACAATGTTGACAACCGCGTCCGGCTTTTCCTTTACAATGTAATCCCTGGCCACAATCTCCTCCGCGGAGTAGGGCGACAACGAGTAAGTCCCCGGAAGATCCAGAATCGAAACCGCTTTATCCTTCCTGTAGATTCCTTCCTTCTTCTCCACCGTAACACCCGGCCAGTTGCCCACATGCTGCCTGGAACCTGTGATCTCGTTAAACAGCGTCGTCTTTCCGCAGTTTGGGTTGCCTGCCAAAGCAATCGTTATACTCATCTTTTTCATTTCCTCCTGTTAGTTATCGCTAACTTCTGTCCGAAAACAGGAAATGCCATGCCTGATACCTTTGCATTCCGTCTGTCTTCCTATCTGTTCTGTTTCTCATTTCCGGTTTGGGCTTACATATTAATCTCCACCTGGCCTGCTTCGTCTTTCCTCAGGCTCAGCTCATATCCTCTTACGGTAACCTCAACCGGATCCCCCAGAGGTGCCGTCTTAACTACCCGAACCGTTACCCCCGGAGTCACCCCCATGTCCATAAGCCTGCGCTTCATGGCTCCTGCAGTACCCACAGATACAACCTTCCCCTGTTGTCCCGGTTTCAAATCCCTCAATGTCATAAACCTATCCTCCCTCAGACCATTAATCCGCAACTATAATTTTATCGGCAAGCCCCCGGTTGAGAGCCACCCTGACTCCCTTCACCACACAAATCATGCCGCCGGCATTCTCGCCAGCCACATGAACCTGCTCCCCTTTAATAAACCCCAGATCTTTCAGATGGCGTTTCATCTCTTCCTTCCCTCTGAATCCCGTAATTATCCTGGTCTCACCTTTCATGGCCATAGCCAATGGCATATTATCCCTTCCTTTCCCGTCAATATTTGATAGTGATTATCATTTTCTTAGTTATCATACGCTAACAGGAAGAAAATGTCAAGCCTGCTTATTGATAAAAATTCTCAATAAGCAGACCTGACATTTGGGCCGCATAAAGCCTGTATTTTTATACGATGAAAGCAGAACCCTTGATGCTCTGACCGGAATGCCCCTGCCTGGACAGGCTCCATTACAGATCCATTTCCGACATAGGGTTCACATACAACATTTCTGTCCTTTAGAAAGCCGACCATTCCCGTATTTTGCAGATTATCGGCTTTTTTAATCATTTAAGTGCCGAAAATGGGATATTATAAAATGATTCCCCCAGGATTGCAACTGTTTTTTATATACCGTACAGCTTTCCATATTTTTCCACCAGATAGTCAATATAGTACTGGGGATTAAAGTCCTCCCCCGTGATGTCTTTAAGGATCTGGCGGCTGGTCTTTAATTTACCGTACTGGTGGATATTCTCCCTGAGAAACTCCCTGATGGTCCTGATATCCCCCTTCCTCAAAAGCCCCTCAAAATCCATCTTTTTCCTCATATACATGTAAAGCTGAGCCCCGAAGGCGCTTCCCAGGGCATAGGACGGAAAATATCCAAAGGAGCCCTGGGACCAATGGATGTCCTGTAGCACACCGTCCGACACATTTTCGGGCCGCACGCCCAGATACTCCTCATACTTGTCCGCCCAGATCTTTGGCAGCTTCTCCACCGGAAGGTCCTCCCCGATCAGCATCTTCTCGATCTCATAGCGGATCAGCACGTGAAGGCTGTAGGTCAGCTCGTCGGCCTGTGTCCGGATAAGACTGGGTTCTACCTTGTTGATGGCCTTTACAAACTGCTCCACTGCAATGTGTCCCAGCTGTTTTGGGAACCGCTCCTGAAGCTTTCCGTAAACGGGAACCCAGAACGCCTCATTTCTCCCGATGATGTTCTCGAAGAACCGGGACTGAGACTCATGCATCCCCATGGATGTCCCCTGTCCCACCAGGGTCTGTGTCAGTTCGTCCGGAATCCCCAGCTCATAGATGCCGTGCCCCGACTCATGGATCACGGAAAACAGGGAGTCGTCCACATGATCATTGTAGCTGGTAGTAATCCGCACATCCTTGTTGTGAAGGTTGGTGGTAAAGGGGTGGGCGCTGACCGCCATGACTCCCCGATCAAAATCAAAGCCCACATACTCCGCAAAGAACCTCCCTGCAGCCTCCTGGTCCTCCTTTTTGTAGTCCCCGGTGAGGAAGCGGTTGTCAATCTCCACGCCGCTGTCCGTCAGCTTCTTTAAGAAAGGCACCAGCTGCTCCTTTAACGTGCCGAAAAATCGGTCCAGGGTCTCCGTATCGAACCCTTTTTCAAAATCATCCAGCATTACGTCGTAGAGCTTCTGCCCCTCTCCGGCCCGGTAAGAGGCAAATTTTTTCGTGTACTCCACGATCTCTTTCAGGATCGGCGCAAAGCTGTCGAAATCATTGTCCTTCCTGGCCCTGGCCCAGATTCCCGTGGACCTGGCCGTCAGCTCCGCAAATTCCCGGTACTCCTTCGGCGGGATGCACTCGAGTTTCTCAATCTCCTCCGCCAGCTCCCTGACAACGGCCCTCTCAACCTCCGTAAGGCCCTCCTCTTTTTGGCATCTCTTCACCAGCTCCTTTACCCTCCTGTCGGTGACGACGGAAAAGTATTCACCGGACAGGGTCCCCACCACCTTTGTGGTATTGGGCTCCGCCATCCTGGGCGCCAGAGTCTCATTGTCCCACTCAAACAGTATCTTGGCGGTCTGAAACGCCTGCGCTCTCTCCAAAAAGGGCTTCAGCTCCTCATATGCATTGCTCATCTTCGTTCTCCTTTTCTTTGCAGTCGGTCTGCCGGCAGCCGGCAGGTCTTTTTTATTATCCTGCACAGTATTCTTCCCTATCATGCCACAAATGCGAAAAAAATACAAGCGGTTACCTGTAACAGTACTTGTGGTACCTGGTCTGGACATAGAGTCCGCTTCCCTGCCTGAACCCGGCCTGGTACACCACGTTGGCCGGCAGGATGCTGCCGTTCTCCAGAAGCCACCTGGCGTTTCTCCAGTTGGCCTCCGTAGGCTCCCGGTAGTAGTTGCCGTCCCGGGTGCAGGCGTACTGCCCTCTCTGGAACACGACCCCCCTTATGCTGTCCGGGTAGGCGCCATGGGCTCTCCGGTTCAGTATGACGGAGCCGATGTAAAGCTGCTCCTCATCCGGATACCCCTGGCCCTCCCCGCAGATGGCGTGGGCCAAAACGTACAGATCCTCCTCGGAATAGGCTGCAGGCTCCGGTTCCGGCTCCGGCTCCTCCTCCTTTTTAACGGACAGCATGTGGGGACCGTAATTGGCTTTTCTCCAGATAATCCGCTCCACCGCGCTCATCTCCTTCACAAGCTCCTCGCCGGACGGTTCCCCCATGGCAGAGTACTGGGCCCAGTCCTCCCCGGGATCCGGCCCGCTGTCCGCCCCCAAAGCTCCCACGCTCCCATTCGTTACGCCGTTATCCGCATCGCCGCACCTGTCGGCCCCGGTTTCCGCCCAGGCGTTTTCTTCCCCCCATCTTCCGTCCCCGACGCCTTCCCCGCTGTCCTTAGATTCCGCCCCCCTTTCTTCCAGGCACCTCTCCCCGCCGTCAGCCTCTCCCGCGCCGTTTCCGTCCCCGGCACATCCTGCGCCCCCGTTTTCTTCTGCAGCACGTTCCTCCCCGGCGCTTTCCTCCGCGACGCTGCTTTCCCCGCTTCCTTCCCCGTCATCCTTTGCCTGAACCGGCACAACGGCCACATACGCCGCTGCCACCGCAGATACGATCAATTTAACAACTTTCTCTTTCCTCATGATAAAAATGGACCTCTCTTTCCGCGGCAGACGCTTCCTGCCCCGTATATTGGGATACCCGGCTCCAAAAGACATACCCTTTTTGATCCTGGTATCCTAATTATTAAATATGTCCACTTTCTTACAATTATTACATAATTGTTACTATCAGTTTAAGGATACGTGAAACAGGGGCTGCCGCAAAACCCGAATCCGTGGTTTATGCGGCAGCCCCTGCCTATGTGTCTCAATCAGAAATATTTTCTGGAACCCCAAAGATTGTTCTTCTTCAGCTCCAGGTATTCGTTGTACGCCTTCTCCAGGATCTGCTTCTCGTTGGAGAACTTTAGGAGATGATAGGCTTCATAAAACTTATAGTACCCTGAATCCATGAAATACTCTTCACGTTGTGGTTTACTGTAGTAGCTGTCCGCCATCATCAGATACCAGTGAACGTCTTTCTCCACCATATCCTGAGGCGTGTTAAAGGAATACTGGCTCTTTCCAATATACTTGATAATGGACGCCGCAACCCCGGTCTCTTCCTTCACTTCCCGCAGGGCTGTCTCCTTATATTCCTCTCCCTCCTCCACAGTTCCTTTCGGCAAAACCCAACCCTCGTATTTGTTCTTATAATTCTTATACAATACAAGAATCTTACCTCGAAATATAACCACACCGCCACAGCTCGTTGCCTCTATCATTGCAATCCCTCCTGCCCGGGAACCGGATGGGTCCGGCTCCATGGTGTGTCGATACACTGGGTCTAGTATACCGCATTTTCCCGGGATATGCAAGCCACGATTGGATTTCATTGACTTCTCGGTCTCCGGCCCGTTACGGTTCACATGTACCCTGTGAACGTAACCCCGGCCCCGCCTGTCGTCATCTCTGATGCACATCCACCTGCTGGTACGGGATCTCGATGCCCTCCTGGTCAAAAGCCAGCTTGATCTTCTCTGTCAGCTCCCACTTCACGCTCCAGTAATCCCCTGTGGCCACCCAGGCCCTGGCGCCCAGCACCACGCCGCTGTCACCCAGACTGTCCACAAACACAAGAATCCCCTCATCCTGCCTTATCAGGGCATTGTCCCCAAACAGCTCCTGGAGAACCTCCTTTGCCCTCTTTAAGTCCGACTGATACCCGATCATCACCTTGATCTCCAGACGCCGCTTCTCCTGAGCCGTCACGTTGGTCAGATTGCTGTTGGACAGCGTTCCGTTGGGCAGCGTGACCTGCCGGTTATCCATGGTGTGCAGGGTGGTGTACACCAGGCCGATAGCTGACACGCATCCCTCCTCGGACCCGCAGATGATGTAATCTCCCACCTTAAAAGGTTTCAGCATAAGCAGGGCCACCCCGCCTGCGAAGTTGCCCAGCATGTTCTGCAGCGACAGGCTGAGAGCCAGACCCGCAGATCCGATAAGGGCTATGATGGAGGCTGAATTGATTCCCAGTTTCTCCGCGGCCACAAAAACCGCCAGCCCGCAGACGCACGCATATACCGCAGACAGAAGAAATTTGCGCAGGGAAACCTCCATATCCATGCGGTCAAATGTCCTGCCCAGCATCCTGCGCACGATCCCCGCGATCTTAAATCCCACCACCAGAATCACAAAGACCGCCAGAAGCCGGTATCCCAGCTTCACCAGTCCCGGTATCCAGCCTTTCATAGTCTCCAGTATCACGTTGGGCTTTAACTGTGCCAGATCCTGCTGCACCTCCTGAACCAGCTCCAGCGTCTCCGTCAGCTCCTCCGCCTCTCTCCACACCATATAATCCGTCTCCTTACTGTTAGTTTAAATACGCGTCAAAAACCGCCCTGGCCACGGGTCCGGCCGCCTGCCCGCCGGATCCGCCCTCTTCCACAATCACAGTTACTGCTATCTTCGGATCGTCCGCCGGCGCAAACCCCGTAAACCAGGCATGGCTTTCCTTCCCCGTCTCAAACTGGGCTGACCCGGTCTTCGCCGCCGCCCTGTACGCCGCGCCTCTGACGGCCGAACCGGTCCCCTCAGCCACCACACCCTCCATCATCTCTGTCAGAATCTTTGCCTCCTCCCGGCTCGTCATATTCCCCCAGGCAGCGGGGGCAAAACGTTTCACCGTCTCCCCCGCCGCGTTCTCCACCCGGTCTATGAGATAAGGCTGCATCAGCACGCCCTCATTGGCGATGGCCGCCGTTATCATGAGGCAGTGGAGAGGCGTCATCTGGGTCGCCCCCTGACCGATGGAAGTCTGCAGAATCTCCCACTCTCCCGCCTCCTCCCCCATAAGAAACCGGCTCTGGGAGTAGGCCAGGCTTACAGGCTGATCCCGGTTAAACAGAAGCTCACCGGCCGTCTCTGCCAGCGCCTGCATATCCATCTCAAGCCCCATGGCGGCAAAAGCCCCGTTGCAGGAGTTGGCGAACGCCTGGGACAGGTTCTGACTTCCGTGTGCGTTGCCGTGGTAGCACTGAATGGTGTACTCCCCCCGCTCAAAGTACCCGTCGCAGTCAAACCGGAACTCCTCATAATCATCCGGGTGCTCTCTTATATACTCCAGCACCATGACGATCTTGAATACGGATCCGGGAGGGTAAAGTCCCTGGGACGCCCGGTTCACCAGTCTGGCCTGGCCGTCCCCGTCTGCCGTGATCGTATCCCAGGCCTCCAAAACCGTGTTGGGATCAAACCCCGGGTTAGACACCATAGCCAAAATCCGGCCTGTGGACGGTTCCATGGCCGCCACCACCCCTTTTCGTCCCCCCAGGGCGCCGCCCGCGGCCTGCTGCAGTCTCACATCCAGGGAGGTGATAATCTGGTCCCCGGGATTTTTGGTCCCCGCCAGCCGCGCCGTAACCTGACTTACGGGATTTAAATGGCATGTGAGCAGATAAAAATTCCCCAGAGCCTCCAGCCCTGTCTTTCCCCGGACAGAATATCCCACCACATGAGAAAACAGCTCCCCGTAAGGGTAGACACGCTTCTCCTTTCCGTCCTCCCCGGTCCGTGTTTCAGCCAGAACCGTACCGCTTTTGTCCAGGATCCTCCCCCGCTCCACGGTCCTGGCAAAACTGTCCAGTCTGGCGTTGTAGGGATTGTTGATCACATTCTCCCTGGGAATCACCAGAAAATACCCCATATATCCTATGAGGCACAGAAACAAAAATACCACCAGATACACCAGACACAGAATGCTCCGGTCTGTTTTCTGTCTGGCGGTCTTCTTCTTTTTCCCCTTTCTGCCCTTCCTAAAATTCAGTTTCATATCCCTCTTCCTCTTCGTCGTCACCCTTGAGAATATACAGCCCCTGAATGATCGAAAACATGATAAACGTACTCAAAACAGAGCTTCCCCCGTAACTGATAAGCGGCAGCGTCACTCCTGTGGAGGGGATAAACTTTGTCACACCGCCTGCCGTCAGAAACACCTGGACGATGTACTCACACCCGAGCCCCAGGGCGATCAGCTTATAAAACAGGGCGTCCATACGGCAGGCTATGGCTGTAAACTGCACGAAACATCCCAGACACACCAAAAGCAGGCACATCACGGACAGAACTCCCATCTCCTCGGCTATGGCCGCCAGAACGAAGTCCTTCTCCACCACGGGAATCTTCCCCGGCATCCCCTGACACAGCCCCAGGCCAAACCAACTTCCCGTCCCGATGGCAAACAGGGACTGGGTGATCTGATAGCCCCGGTTGTCAATGTCCGCCCATGGATTTCTCCAGGCCATAACCCGCACCCGGACATGGTTGAACAGCTTTAAAGCCGCCGCCGAAGCGGCCCATCCCCCAAAAACCCCGACCAGAAGGTACTTCCACTCCGACGTGGCCGCAAACACCATGAACACGTAGGTGACAAACAAGATCAGCGCGCTTCCCAGATCCTTTGAGATCGTCAGGATCAGCACATGGAGGGCAGCTCCCAGACTGGTCAGCCCAATCTGTCTTCTTCCCGTGGATCTGTAAAACATGGAAGCGATAAAAAACACAAAGGTTATCTTCACAAATTCCGACGGTTGCACGGACACCTGTCCGACTCTCAGGGACAGCTGGGCGCCGTAGCTTTTATCCCCCAGGACGTACACCATCGTCAGGAGCCCCAGCCCCGCCCCGCCGTAGACCCACGGGATCCGGCTCAGCTGCCAGGCCCTGCGGATGATGCTGGGAATCAGCCATGCAGCTCCGGCGGAGCAGACCACAATGGCGAACTGCTTTGCGGCCTTTTCCGGCGACAGCCTGGCCAGAATCACAAATCCCACACAAAGAAACAGACACATATTGTCAAACAGGAGCCCGGATCTGCCCGGATAGCATCTGCCGTAGAGTGCCGGAGCGCACCACAAGAACACCGCCTGTGCCCCCCAGAGGGAAAGCAGCTTTTCATCCCCTGTATTGAGAAACAGAACGGCAAAAGACAGCAGGTGGAGCATCATAATGCTCTCCCTCTGCCTCCTCAGAATTATGGCCTTCTTCTCCCTGTCCGCCCCGAAATACCGGAAGTTCCGGTATGTGTACACGGCCATGAGAAGAACGGTCACATACTTTGACAGCTCTACAATAAGGCTTTCCAAACCATCACCTACTCCACGCCTCGTTTAAAATGTCCTCTCGTAAACTCTCCCCCGGGATACATATCCTTCTCCATACCGCCGCCGTACAGTTCCTTTACCCAGGCATCCGTTATACGGCCGATCTCCTCCAGGGACTCCCACCAAAACTGCAGGCGCACAGCTTCAGGGGCCAGTTCAAGGATCCGCTGTCCCTGCCCTGCCAGGGACAGCGGCAGCGGATTGTAGATTATATTATAACAGTACGCACAGTGATTCTCCACGGGAAGCTCCTTCCCGGTCCTGTCCCTCATCATCATTCTGCCCGGCCTGCCGGTACATCCCCGGACGGTTTTAGTTACGCACTGGGCTGACACCATGACAGGCACGTAGCCGTACCCCACCAGCTCCCTGGCCTGTCCGCCCATCTCCATAAGCTCCCTGCCGTTAAGCTCCAGGGGAAAGGCAGTCTCCTCACACCCCAGCTTCCTCAGCAGTCTGTCCGCGGCAGAATTGAAACCGTACAGGTTATAATCCCCGCACAGTGGGATCTTTATGCCCCTGCTGTCCAGATATCCGGCCTCCTCCAGGGAACGGATCAGAACCCGGTCGAAGCCTGCCTCCTTAAGAAACGTAAGATTCCGGTCAAAATAGCGCTCCGCCTGCGGCCTGAAGATCACTGGCATAGCCAGAACGCAGCTCCTGCCCGCCCTATGGCACGCATCCGCCGTCTTCTTCCACTGATCCGGCGCTATGCCGTCGGCCTCCACCAGGATCCGGGACACCTGCGGAAATTCCAGAACCCGGCGCAGCGCCTCCCGGGACGCCAGCAGGACGTGAAGTCCCGGGACCGTTCTTTCCGCCCGTTCGGAGGACTCTTTCCTGTCCGGCTTTCTCCCGGCACGCTCTCTTCCGGCGGACTCTTCCCCGCCCGGCTCTCTTTCGGCATGTTTTTCCCCGCCCGGCCCTTTCCCGCCGGATATCTCCTGACCGATGTCCCCATCCTCCCCGGGCGGCACTGCCGTCCCGGTAGATTTTCTCCTGTACATCCCTGTCAGGACCCTTCGAAGCTCCTCCAGTCCGTCCCTTCGAAGCGCATTCAGCTGCTGTACCGGCACAAATGCCTTTCCCTCAAGACATATGTCCAGTTTCGTCAGCTCAAAGGGGGTGTTCCCCATCTTCTTTATCTGTCTGGCCAGCTGTTCTTTCGAGACCGGCTGGCTGCGGGCCGTCACAGCCGGCTCTCCCAGGACCGTCACCGGCCCCGCCTTTGCGCCGTTTTTCCCCGTATCCGCCATCTCCAAACTGAGAGAGGTCCTTTCCCCTTCCCTCACTGTGAGAACGCCCTGGACGGATTCCCGCTTCTCCGCCTCCACGTACCGCTTATCCAGCTCCTCAAACAGCTTCTGGTTTCCCTGGCGAAACGCCGGTTTCTCTGTCCGCGCGATCATATCCGGGCCGTTGTGCTGCCGGTAATACCCTTCCGTAAATCCGCCTCTGTCAAACAGCTCCAGAAGCTCCTGCCGGTCGTTCGGATCCACAAAGTACCCGGCCCGGCCCTTTTCCATATACAGATCCACGTACTTCCGGTACATCCGCACCGTCCCCGCAGTGTATCTGGGACTCTTCATGCGGCCCTCTATCTTTAAGGAGCTTACACCGGCCTCCAGCAGGTCCGGGATGATATCCAGGGTGCACAGATCCTTCATACTGAGAATGTAGCGGTCGTCCTTCACAGAGGCGGCCACCCTGTTTCTCTCCTTGCCCCGGCCATCTCTGCGGCCGTCGTTTCCTCTGCCGTCCTTTCTCCGGGCACCCGTTTCCTCCCGTCTCTCACCGCTCTCTTCTCCGATCTCATTCTTCCCCATCACCTGGTAGGGGAGCCTGCAGGGCTGGGCGCACCGCCCCCGGTTGCCGCTTCTCCCACCGATGAAGCTGCTCAAAAGGCACTGTCCCGAATAGCAGTAGCACAGTGCCCCATGTACAAAGCATTCGATCTCCACAGGTACTTCCCTGTGAATTCGACGAATCTCGGCCAGAGACAGCTCCCTGGCCGTCACCACCCGCTTAACCCCCATATCCGCCAGTATCCTGGCGCCGTAGGATCCCGTGACCGTCATCTGGGTGCTGGCGTGAACCGGCAGATCCGGAAAAGTCTCCCTGATAAGGGCCATGGCCCCCAGATCCTGGACAATCACCCCGTCCACCCCCTGCTCATAGAAGGGCCTCAGATACCCCGTAAGCTCCCAAAGCTCCCTCTCCTTCATCAGAGTGTTCACCGTCATGTAAAGAGATACCCCATGGATATGGGCGTAATCAATGGCCTCAAGCATCCTGTCCTGATCCAGATTGTCCGCATAGGCTCTGGCCCCGAACCGGCTGCCTCCGATATACACCGCATCGGCACCTGCCGCCACGGCCGCCTTCATGCTTTCAAATGACCCTGCCGGAGCCAAGAGCTCCGCCTGTCCCTGTCTCATCCAAACCTCCGTCTCTGCCGTACTCAGTGTCTGCCGCCCTGCCCCATGCTCCCGGGACCGGCCGCGGCCAAAACCGCCTTGTGCTTTAACAGCTCCTCCCGCGCCTTCTCCAGATCCCGCTTCACCCGATCCAGCTCCGCCTTTTTCTCGTCCAGATCTTTGGTCACGTTCTCCAGCCGCATCTGGGTCGTCACCAGCTCGTGTTTCAGCCCGTAACTCTCCCGCTCCATATCGTCCCGCTGACGCTCGCTGACCGCCGCCCGGTTGATGGCCTTAAAATAATCATCGGCGATGTTCAGAGCGATCATGGTCGCCTGGTACTCCTCGCTCTGCCTGGTAAATCCGTCCTGCCGCTTAAGCAGAGCCGTCTTTTCATTTATATAGCTGGCCACACGCTGGAGGTAGTGTTCGTCTTCCGTCCCCCCAAGGGTGTAGATTTTCCCGTCAATCAAAACTTCCGCATAATTCTTCGTATCCATGAATCTGCCTTTGCCGTTATTCATCCCAATATGCTCCTCATCACTCAATCGCCAGCCCCAGATGGCGGTAGGCGTGCTCCGTGGCCACCCGTCCCCTGGACGTGCGGTTAAGCAGGCCGTTCATCAAAAGGTAGGGCTCATACACATCCTCCAAGGTTCCCGCATCCTCCCCCAGGGCCGCCGCCAGGGTGTCAAGCCCCACGGGGCCTCCCGAAAACTTCTGAATAATCGTCAGAAGAATGCCCCGATCATTGTTATCCAGCCCCAGCCTGTCCACATCCAGAATATCCAGGGCAAAATCCGCCACTTCCCTGGTAATCACCCCGTCGTACTTTACCTGAGCAAAGTCCCTGACCCGCTTCAAAAGCCGGTTGGCAAGCCTGGGCGTCCCCCTGGACCGCCTTGCCAGCTCCAGGGCTCCCGCCTCCTCGATCTCCACTTCCAAAACTCTGGCGGACCGCAGGATGATAGCCTTTAACTCCTCCGTAGTGTAAAATTCCATCTTGGCCACCACCCCGAACCGGTCTCTTAAGGGCGCCGTCAAAAGCCCCGCCCTGGTGGTGGCGCCCACCAGGGTAAACCTGGGAAGCTCAAGCCGTATGGATCTGGCGGAGGAATCCTTGCCAAGCATGATGTCGATGGCAAAATCCTCCATGGCCGGGTAAAGGACCTCCTCCACCTGCCGGTTCAGCCGGTGGATCTCATCCACAAACAGCACGTCCCCCTCCTGCAGGTTATTTAAAATAGCCGCCATCTCCCCCGGCTTTTCGATGGCCGGTCCCGATGTGACCTTCATGTTCACCCCCATCTCGTGAGCGATGATCCCTGACAGTGTGGTCTTCCCCAGGCCCGGGGGACCGTAAAACAGCACATGGTCCAGGCTGTCTCCCCTGGACTTGGCCGCGTCTATATAGATCTTCAGGGTGGACTTAAGTTTCTCCTGGCCGATATAATCCTCAAGAGCCAGGGGCCGCAGATGGGATTCCACCCTGCTGTCTTCTTCCGTCAATTCCGTATTAATAATTCTCCGCTCCATATCCTACCGCCTGCTGCCCGGAATATACCCGGTTTCTTTCTCTGTCTCTTACACGCTCCGTCAATCCGCCCAGAGCTGCTCTGTCAAACACATGCTAAAACGCCAGATGCTTCAAGGAAGCTTTCAGCACCTGGTCCGCGCTCATCCCCGGATCGATCTCCACCCGGCGCACCGCCCTGGCCGCCTCCATGGGGGAGTATCCCAGAGCCACCAGGGCATCCGCCGCCTCCTTGGCAGCGTCCTCAAGGCCTGTTCCTTTGCTGTCCTTCTCCTCCATGCCTGAAAGGCCTTTCGGCATCACCCCATCCATGGAAATTCTGTCCTTCAGATCCAGTATGACCCTCTGGGCCGTCTTGTTCCCGATCCCCGGCGCCCTGGATATGGCCTTGGAGTCGCCGGAAATAATCGCCAGCCTCAGATCATCGGGCCTCATGGCTGACAGAAGCCCCAGAGCTCCCTTGGGGCCGATGCCGCTGACTCCCAGAAGCTGCTTAAACATCCTGAGATCCTGCCTGTTCAGGAATCCGAACAGGCTTGCCCCGTCCTCCCGGATCTGCAGATACGTGTAGATCTGCACCTCCTGCCCCACCCCCGGAAGGCTCTCTGTCAAAGACAGGGGCACCCGGATATTGTAGCCCACGCATCCGGCTTCCACCACGATCGTATCCCCGTCTATCTCCGCCAATGGTCCTCTGATATAAGATATCACAGTATGTACCTCTTCCCGTCTGTTTTGCCGGCTTTCGCTTCCTCTGAATCCTATCCCGCAAAAGCCGTCCCGCTTTGTACGATAAAGTATAACATACACCCCAATCCTTTGCAAGGCGGTTATTCTCTCCCTTGATGCTCTGACCGGAATGACCCTGCCTGGGCCGGACAGGCTCCATTACAGCCCCAAAGGCTTAAACAGAACAGTCAAAAAATTTCTGACATAGGGTTCACATACAACATTCCTGTCCTTTAGAAAGCCGCAGGAAGAAAATGTCAGGCCTGCTTATTGACAAAAAATCTCAATAAGCAGGCCTGACACTTTGACAGCATCTGCGTTCCCTTCACAGCTGCGGCCCTTTCTGGTAGGCCAGCCGCTCCTCCCCCTGTCTCAGACAGACAATCCCGCAGTACTCAAATCCGTTCTTTTTCAGAAGATTCTGCATTACCACATTATCCCTGTGTGTGTCGATCCTCAGATTCCCGCACTGTTCCCATGCCCACTGAAGACAGAAAGACCCTGCTCCCCCCACGCAGCCGCCGGAGGCAATTCGATGAACCACCCCATACTCCCCGTCACATTTCCACTGCCCGTCCATGATCACCCTATATGTGGGGTCCTCCCCCAGACGGTAATAGAAGACCGCCGCGATCCTTTCATCTGCCATGCACAAAAACATATGTCCTTCCCGTATGTCCTCCTCCACCTGGTCTCTTGGCGGATAGAAGGGAGGCCACTGATTTGGATTGCCGTGTTCAGCCATAAACTTTCTCGCTCTCTCATAAATCTTCATGATCCGTTCCAGGTGGCGCTCCTGAGCCTGCGCAATCGTAAATTTGCTGAAACCGTCCTGTTCCTTGTCCATATTGTATCCTCTCCCTCGAAAAATCACTGCCCGTTCACTCTGTGCCTCGAATCCCGCCGATCAATTCCTCCACGGCCGCCTTTCCGTTTTCCTCATAGCTGGCTGTCAGAATCGCCACGTAATCCCCGACACGGATTCCATAGTACTCCTGGTACAGGGCTCCTCCCATAAGTCTTGCCGTAAATCGGTCAAATGTCTTTCCCCCAATCCCGGCTTTCTCAAGAGCTCCCACCTCATACCCCATATCTTTGACGGAAGCCAGTTCCCCCGCCATCTCCTCCAGGCAGTCCGCAGCCGAGATATCCCCATTGGGATCCACCTTCTCGGCATTCATATATGCCAGCTGAACGCTGCTTCTTCCGTCGGGCATGGTGACCATGAAATCGTAAATATTCAGTGCATTTGCGGCCTTTTCCTCCACGTCCTCCCAATCACCGCTGTTAATCGCTATGGCGTCGCTTTCTCCCACCATACTTCTCATTTCTTCCTCCGAAAATACGTGCGTACCCTCGGGAAATGGGATCGCCACGCCCATCCAGGGGTTAACAAACACCAGGCCGTCCCACGTTCCGGTCCGAAACTCTCCGTTTCCCGTTTCGTGTCTCTCCCCGCTGTCAAAGTCCTCTTCCTTCCGTGTACCTTCCCCATTCTCCCCGTCTTTCCCGCCGTTCTTTCCATCCCCGGCTCCGGACTGGGACCCTCCATTTTCCACATTGCCTGCCCCGGACTGGGCCACTCCCCCTTTTCCATCGCCTGCCCCGGACTGAGTCCCGCCCGCTTCTGCACCGCCCGTCCCGGTCTTCGTCCCATTGTCTTCCAGGGCGTTCTCCCGGACGACGGAAGTTTCGGCGCCGCCTTCGGCACCTCTGCCTTTGCAGGCACACAGTCCCAGAACCGCCAGAGCCCCAATCAGCCACAGCCGTCTTTTCCTCATCATCCCATCTCCCTCCAGTCTCTGTCCCCTATTTCAGAATCTCGATCTGACACATCTTCATGGCTTCCAACGCATTCTTATGGCTCTCCGGCGTCACCCCGGCGCAGCACCTTTCATCCACCTGCACGGTCAGCTCCGGGGCCATGGCCTTAATCACCATGGCATTGGAGATCACGCATATATCCGTGCACAGCCCCACCAGCTCCACGATGTCATATCCTCCATGAGCCGCGTAATCCCCGCATTCAACGGACCCGAAAGTCCCCTTCTCAAACCGCTTTCCCTCAAAACCTTCCAGCTTCTCCCAGAGCCTCCAGCCATCGGTTCCCCGGATGCAATGCCTTACCGGCAGCTTTCTCCCCTCCTGGGTGTCGAGATAATCCTCAAAATGGGTATCCAGGGTAAACACCACCTCCTGCCCGGCATTCACATACTCCTCTATCTTTTTCTGCACATTGGCCACAATGGCCTCAGCCTCCTTCGTCCCCAGGCTGCCGTCAATAAAATCCTTCTGCATATCCACTACCACCAGCAATTTCTTCATTCCGTGCATCCTCCGCATTCTTAGTTGATGGAACCATTATACTACCCCCTTCGTAAAACTGCCATAAGAATTTCTCCCGGGCAGCCCATATAAAAATTCCGCAAATCGTTTCCCGCAAAAATTTTCCAGTTGACAAACCACCCGTTTTATATTATCATTCAATCCAATAAAACAAACCGTTGAAAAAGAGGAGTAAGCTTTTCCTGAACATTTCAGAGAGTCGCTGGTGGTGTGAATGCGATATGGGTGGAATTGCCGAATGGACTTTTGAGGGCGGTCCCGAACCGATTTTCAGATTTGAGGCAGATTTGTTATTAAGTAGGGATCGACGGCCTCCGCAACCGTTACCAGTGCGGCATATATGTTGGTATATGAAAAGAGGGCTTTTAGGTCAATTTGAGTGGCACCGCGGATTCTGTTCGTCTCAAGTATGTATACATATGCATACCTGGGACTTTTTTTATTTTCCCCGCGCATATGTCTGCCGCCCGTTAACCTTCCCGGACTGCCGGCGGATGTTTGGAAGCCTCAGCCGGCACGGGGGCCTCCCCCGGGTTCCCTGTTTTTGACGGTATGTTGCTGCCCGTCCCCCGGCCTTGGGGCCGCGGAGACGAAAACCATATCTCACAAGGAGGAAATCATCATGAAAAAATCAATGCAATCCATAATAATCACGGCCGCGGCCGCCGTCCTTATGGGCGCCGCTCTCACAGCGTGTGCCGGTTCCCCGGATACCGTTCTGCCGGATCCGGATTCCGGTTCGACCGCCCCCGGTACGACCGCCGTCAATCCCAGGAACGATGCCCAAAACGCCTCTGCTGCCGCCGGCATTTCCCCGTCCGAATCCGGCCGGACTTCGGACAAATCCCTGACCCAAAAGACGTACACCGTCGGCATTGGCCAGTTTGCGTCCCATGGCTCCCTGGACAACTGCCGTGAGGGATTCCTTTTAGGGCTTTCCCAGGAGGGCATCACGGAAGGTCAGAACCTGACTGTACTCTACGAAAACTCCCAGACGGACGGCGGTATTGCCAGCCAGATCGTCTCCAACTTCGCGGCTCGGGATGTGGACCTGATCTGCGCCATCGCCACTCCCATGGCTCAAAGCGCCTATGGCGCAGGCAGAAAACAGGACATCCCGGTTATCTATACCGCCGTCACGGATCCCGTAGCCGCCGAACTGGCCCGCGCCGACGGCACCCCGGTGGGGGAGATCACGGGAACCAGCGACAAACTGCCTGTCGCAAAACAGCTGCAGATGATCCGCGCCATACTTCCCGATGCCGGGACATTGGGGATCCTCTTCACCACCAGCGAGGTCAACTCCCTGGCCGCCATTGAAGAGTACAAGGCGTCCGCCCCTGCATACGGTTTTGAGATTGTGGCTATGGGTATCTCCTCCACCGCGGATATTCCCCTGGCCGCAGATTCCCTTTTGCAGAAAGCAGACTGTGTCACCAACTTAACAGACAACACCGTCGTCGCCTCCCTCCCCGTGATCCTGGACAAAGCCTCCCAAAAAAACATCCCCGTATTCGGGAGCGAAATCGAACAGGTAAAGATGGGCTGTCTGGCGGCCATGGGCCTGGACTACACGGACCTGGGCATACAGACCGGGAAGATGGCTGCCGCCGTGCTCAAAGGAGAAAAAAGAGCCTGCGAGATGAATTTTCAGGTCATTGAGGAGGCAGCCTTTTACTGCAACACAAAGGCCGCCGAAAACCTGGGAATCACCATCCCTGACGAACTGACAGCGTCCGCCAGAGAACGGTTCACGGAAATCATGCAGTAGCCGGAGGTTATTATGACAATACTTTTGGGAATTTTTGAAGAAGGGCTGATTTACGCCGTTATGGCTCTCGGCGTCTACATTACCTATAAGATTCTGGATTTTCCCGATCTGTCCGTAGACAGCACGTTTCCCATGGGGGCGGCCCTGACCGCCTCCGCTGTCCTGGCAGGGATTCACCCGGTTCTCACCCTGCCCCTGTCGTTTCTGGCCGGCGCTGCCGCCGGGTGTGTCACGGGATTTATTCACGTAAAGCTGAAAGTCAGGGATCTTCTGTCCGGCATCATCGTCATGACCGGTCTGTACTCCCTGAACCTGCGCTTCGCGGGAGGAAGGGCCAACGTGCCTGTCTTTGCCCGGGAAACCATTTTTGAAAATCGGTTTCTGGAAAACGTTATGCCCCGGGAATTTGCGCCCTGCACTGCCGTCCTCATCCTCTTTGCCACAGTCCTGACCTGTAAGGCGCTCCTCGATCTGTACCTAAATACCCGATCCGGCTTCCTTCTCCGGGCGGCGGGTGACAATGAGACATTCGTCACCTCGCTGGCCAAAGACAAGGGAACCGTAAAGATCGTCGGCCTGGCCATTGCCAACGGCTTCGCCGCCCTGGCCGGCTCCGTCTACTGTCAGCACAAAGGATTTTTTGAGATCTCCACAGGCACAGGCGCCATCGTCATAGGCCTGGCCAGCGTTATAATCGGGCTCCAGGTATTCTGCCCGGACCACCGCCCATACCCTGGGGCGCACTCTTTCCGGCTGGCCGGCCAAACCTTTCGTGTCCGCCCCACCACGGCCGTCATAGCAGGCTCCGTCCTCTACAAAGCCTGCATCTCCGCGGCCATCTCCATGGGCCTGGAGGCCAACGATCTGAAACTGATCACCTCCGTCCTGTTCCTGGTTATTCTTGTAGTCAGCACCGATCGGAGAAAGAGGGGGAAGGTTCATGCTTGAGCTTAAGGATATAACCAAATATTATAATACCGGAACGATCAATGAAACGTGTCTGTTCAGGAACTTTAATCTGACCATTGAGGATGGCCGGTTCGTCTCCATAGTGGGAAGCAACGGCTCCGGCAAAACCTCCCTGCTGAACATGATCTGCGGCAGTATTTTCGTGGATGCAGGCACCATCCATATAGGAAACGAAGACATCACCCACATGCCCGAATTTAAGCGCCAGCGCCGCATAGGCCGTGTATACCAGAACCCTGCCATGGGCACCTGCCCCCACATGACCATTCTGGAAAATATGTCCCTGGCCGACAACAAGGGCCGGCGCTTCAACCTGCGGCCCGGCATCGACAGACGCCGCACGGACCATTACCGGGAGCAGTTAAAGGCTCTGGGCCTGGGCCTGGAGGATAAGCTCCATGTAAAGGCGGGCGCCCTGTCCGGCGGCCAGCGCCAGGCCATGGCCCTCCTTATGGCTGCCATGACTCCCATCGAATTTCTCATTCTGGATGAGCACACCGCCGCCCTGGACCCCAGAACCGCGGAGACCATCATGGAACTGACCCACACAATCGTAAAGGAGAAAAAGCTGACCACCGTCATGGTGACCCACAATCTGCAGCATGCCGCCCGGTACGGCGACAGACTTCTGATGATGCACCAGGGCAAAACCGTCCTGGATCTGGCCGGCCGGGAAAAAGCCGCCGTCAGCCCCCGGGACCTGCTGGAGAAATTCAGCGCCGTCAGCATTCTGTGGGAAAACTGACACCGGATGACTGCCGGCGGCAAAAGGGGCAGCGTCTTCCTTTGCCGGAAGCGCCGCCCCTTTTGTACCTTATCGCGGAAACGATGCCATATATGTCATTCTGCTTTTATTTGGGTATCTTTTTATAAATGTTTTTAATCTGCGGCTTCAGCTGCCGGTAGATATCCATCCCCGGCGCAGCCCCAAATTCCTTCTGAAGCGCAAAATACAGCTCCTGCAGCTGCTTTACACTGTAGTTGCGCAGCATCTGGTAAACTCTCTCTAAATACTCATCCGTATAACTGTCTTCTGTCAACAGCTGCTTCAGCATAACTTTGACATCATCTTCTGTTTCCTGCTTGTCCTTTGGAGCCGTCAGCTCCGATTTGCTCCTGCGGCACACTTCAATCTCCCTGTCTACCCAAAACTTGACCGCAGCGTCGTATCCCGTGTCATTGGATACAATCACGTACTCGGACCTGGGAGCCGTCTTGATCAGATACCCCAAGTAGGAGACCATCTGAAAATCCAGCCCGTTCTTGCCCGGATAACACAGAATCATATCAAATGAATCGGGATATGCCCGTATCACGTTTAAATCCACATAGGAGATGCCCGGGGAATTCTCCGTGTAGAACAGGATAATCACATCCTTCGCGCCCTTCTGGGGCAGCAGCTCTTTCCACGCCGTTCCCACATTCTCGGTGTCCACGAGGTAAACTTTTCTGGCCATCTGTGTCCTTTCACCATACATGGCATCAGGACTATTGTACCATATTTTCAGAATTTTACAATCAAAAACTCCTACTCATCCCAGTTGTGATAGACCGCCTGCACGTCGTCGTCCTCATCCAGCAGATCCAGAATCTTGTTCATCTTCTTCACTGCATCCTCGTCCGTCAGCTGTGTCCATGTCTGGGGAATCATGGTGACCTCCGCCTCCATCATGGGAATCCCTTCCTTCTCAAGAGCCTCTCTCACCGCGCTGAAATCGTCCGGATCGGTGTAGACTTCGAAGCTGTCCTCCTCCTCGGCGAAATCCTCGGCCCCGGCATCCAGGGCAAGCATCATCAGCTCGTCCCCGTCCATCTCGCACTCTTCCTTGTCAATTATGATCTGGCCTTTCTTGTCAAACATGTAGGACACGCTTCCAGGCGTCCCCACGTTGCCGCCGCCCTTGGTAAAAGCGCTTCTCACATTGGCCGCAGTCCGGTTCTTGTTGTCCGTAAGGGTATCCACGATGATCGCCACGCCGTTGGGACCGTAGCCCTCATAAGTGAGCACCTCGTAATTGACGGAGTTTGCGTCCCCTGCCGCCTTCTTGATCCCCCTGTCAATGGTATCATTTGGCATGTTGTTGGCTTTCGCCTTGGCGATCACGTCACGAAGCTTGCTGTTGTTGGCCGGATCCGGCCCGCCCTCCTTCACGGCCACCGCAATCTCACGGCCGATAACCGTAAAAATCTTGCCTTTAGCCGCGTCATTTCGCTCTTTCTTATGCTTGATATTGGCAAACTTTGAATGTCCTGACATAGATATTCTCTCCCTTTCTGTTCTTCATTTCGTCCTTTACAACGCTTTCGCGCATATCTCAACTATATTATCATTATTTTACATATCTGACAAGTAAATATTACAGATCCGCCGCCAGATTCCTGAGCCATTTCTTCTGCCGGTACCGTATGTACCCGATGACCGCCTTGTACACCTCCTCGCAGGTTACCATCCCGTACACGATGTGAATAGGCTGCTTTAACACAAGCCCTCCGATAAATGCCAGGGGAATCCCGATCAGCCACACGCCGCTGGTATCAATGAACAGGCACATGGCCGTATCCCCGCCGCTCCGAAGCACTCCCACCACATTGACGTAGTTGAACATCCTGAAAGGCGAAAATATGGCAAATACAATGATGCATCTGCTGACCATCTCCGCCACCTCATCCGATATCCCCGGCTGATACAGGCCGATAAACTTCCAGCGGCCGGCCACGCACAGGCAGGCCGTAATCACGGTGACAATAAACTGGAGAATGAAGAAGTTCTTTCCGTACGTCTCCGCCCGCTTCAGCTTGCCTGCCCCCATCTCATTGCCCAGGATCACCGCCGTGGCGGCGCTTAATCCCTGGAACAGCACTACCACCAGATCCTGTATCGTCGTGGCAATGGTGATGGCCGCCACGGCCTCGTCCCCCATTCTGCCGTAGGCCATGGAGTAAATGGCGGTGCCCAGCCCCCAGATAAACTCATTGACAATCACGGGCAGCGCCGTGACGAAAAATTTCCTGAGAAATGCCCGGCTCCAGCCAAACATCTCCCGGACGCTCCCTGCCAGGGGCGTCCTTCCCAGGTACACCACCCCCAGGATGAGAACCACCTCCACCACCCTGGCGATCAGGGTGGCCAAAGCCGCTCCTGTCACTCCCATGGCCGGCGCCCCAAATTTCCCGAAGATCAGAATATAGTTAAAACAGATATTCGTGACAATGGCCCCGCAGCTGATCATAACCGGCTCCCTGACCCGGTTGACTGCCCGGAGCATCCCCACGTACGTGTTGGTTATGGCCGTACACGGATAGGAAAATGCCGCCACCGCCAGGTAGGCCGCTCCCGTCTGTATGCCGGCATCGCTGGTGGTAAAAATCCGCATCAGAAGTTGAGGCCTGATGAGGGCCGGTATCATAAACCCTATAGCCCCGGCCACCGCCAGGGACAGGGCCAGCCCCAGGACCTTGCGGATGCTTTTCACATCCTTATTGCCCCAGAACTGCGCCGCCAGCACCCCCGACCCGCTGTTGACCCCGAATATCAGCAAACTGAACACAAAAAAGATCTTGTTGGCCAGTCCCACCGACGCAATAGCCGTGGAACCCAGGCTGCCGATCATCAGGTTGTCCACCAGGTTCACCACCGTGTTCAGCATTCCCTGCATGGCCACCGGAAGCGCTATCATCACCGTCTTTTTCAGGAAAATTCTGTCCCGAAACATTTCTTTTGTGTCTCTCAGTATCTGTACCATGTTCCGTCCTTTCTGCCCCTTCGCATCGGCTTTTCACCCGCCCCGGAACAGGCCGGTTCGCCGGCAAGCCAATCATCCCCAAATCAATACCCCGCTGCAAGCCGCGGGGTATTGGTCGTCACTTTTCCTTTTCCTGTTCATCCTCCGGCTTATCGGCGCTGTCCCCTGCTTCCCTCCGGGGCAGCATCACAGCCTTCACCTGCCGAATCATTTTGCTCTCCACGCTGAGAATCTTAAACAGATATCCGCCGTACTCAACCTCCGGTTTCTCATCCTCAGCCGGAATCCGGTCAAGCCTTGAGATCAGAAATCCGTTGACCGTGTCGTAGGCATCGCGCTCTTCCTCCGTAAACTCGATCCCCAGAGCCTCCGCTGCCTCCTCCAGAGGCGTCCGCCCCTTTAGCAGGAATCCGCCCTCCACGGCCGCGATGTACTCCTCCTCCGCATCGTACTCATCCAGGATATTGCCCACGATCTCCTCCAAAATATCCTCCATGGTCACAATACCGGCGGTCTGACCGTACTCGTCCACTACAATCTCCATGTGAATCTTCTGGGACTGCATCTCCTGAAACAGGGAGTCAATATTTCTGGTCTCCGGAATAAAGTGGGCTTTCCTAAGAAGCCCCGGGATTTTTCCCACGCATTCGCCCTTCCACCTGGGATTCTCCCCGTAAATCACCGCATCCTTCATATGTAAAATCCCGATAATATCATCCGCGTCTTTCTCATAGACCGGATAACGGGAATTCTTTCCCTCTCTCAGGATAAAACGGATAGCCTCCTGCAGTGTCTTTGACGCGTCGATGGACACCACACTGGTTCTGTGGGTCATAATATCCCTGGCCTCCTTGTCGTTAAGCTCAAAGATATTGGTGATCATCTCCGCCTCCTGAGCCTCCAAAACACCCTGCTCATGGCCCTCATTGACCATGGACACGATCTCTTCCTCCGTCACATTGTCGTCCTGGGCATTCATGTCAATGCCAAACAGTCTCAGGACCGCCCTGGAGACGCCCCGCACAGCCCATATAAACGGCGTGAGAGGAACCACCGCCGCCCTGATAAAAGGCAGCAGGCCGTAGGCCCATCTCTCCGGCTTCCTGGCAGCGCACCGTCTGGGGATAATGATCCCGAAACTGATCAGGCACACCAGGATCACCACACCTGCCAGCACAAGACTTGCGGCTCTCAAAACCAGTCCCTGGGGACCGCGCATCTGCCCCATAACCGTCTCCAGCTTCCCGCCCCACAGCTTCAGCATAAAAGCTCCCAATACCATGCCGATTACGTTGCTGATGATCTGTGTGGAATTGACCAGCTTTGACGGCTGGCTGGCCATCTGAAAAAGCCTTTTGGCCTTTTCATTTCCCTGTTCCATCTCCCTCTCCAGATTTCCCTGATTCAGATTCTGTATCGCCGCACTGAACCCGTAAAAAGCGGCTTCCAGCAAAATAAACAATAAAAACAAGACTAAACTAAACGACCAATACCCATCGTCCATGAATTTTCTATGACTCTCCTTCTTTTGTGTACTTCAATACTTAGAAATATAGCAGATTCCCCGTGTTTCGTCAATGCAGACTATGTAGGCAGTTCCAGACTGACCATCAGCGCATAGTCCACTTTCCTCTGCAGCTCCTCGTCGATATGGCAGATTTTCTCCTTCAGCCTCTGCTTGTCAATGGTCCTCAGCTGTTCCAGAAGAATCACGGAATCCTTGACCATATCGCATCTCCGGGTGTCCAGCTCCACATGAGTCGGCAGCTTGGCCTTATTCATTTTCGACGTAATAGCCGCACAGATTACCGTGGGACTGTGTTTGTTTCCCACATCATTCTGAATAATCAGCACCGGACGCACTCCCCCCTGCTCTGAGCCTACCACCGGCCTCAAGTCCGCATAATAAATGTCACCTCTTCTAATAATCACAATCTCACACTCCGTCAAGTCAAATTCTTACCCCTAGTATTGACCTGTTTGCGGCGGCATATTCATGCCATTATGATCATTATATTCTTTTTTTCCCGCTCTGTGCCTGGCCCTTTTTGGCAGCCTTCTTTCAAATATCCATAAAATCCTGGTACGGGTCTGCAAAATAGTCCTTCGTCCCGACTATCTTTCCGCCCCGCAGGTAAACCCTGGGAACCCGTTTGCCCACATTGCAGAGTATCTCATAGTGGAACCCGCCTCCAAGCCGGGCCAGTTCCTCCGCAGTGATCTCCTCGGCGCCGTCCCGCCCCATAAGGGTTACCGCGTCGTCCGGGGACACGTGGGGGATATCCGTCACATCCACCATCATCTGGTCCATGCATACCCTGCCCAGAATGGGAGCGCTCCTGCCCCGGATCAGCACCCGCCCCTTTCCCGACAGACTTCTGGGATACCCGTCGCCGTACCCTACGGGAATGGTGGCCACGGTCATGGGTCCTGAGGAGGTAAATGTCCCCCCGTAGCTTACCGGCTCCCCGGGCCCGATATCTCTGATACAGGTAATGCAGCTTTTAAGCTCCATGGCCCGCTTAAGGATCACCCGGTCTCTCCCCACGTCGTCGGAGGCGTACAGGCCGTACATAGAGATCCCCGCCCGCACCATGTCCTGGTCCGCCTGCCTGAAATCTACGATCCCCGCGCTGTTGGAAATATGTTTCACGGGAATTCGGACTCCCTCATCCTCCAGCATTTTCATAAATCCCATATAGGCGTCCATCTGGTTTTGGGTCTGCGTCCTGTCTTTTTCATCCGCCCTGGCAAAATGGGTAAAGATTCCCTCCACACAGATGCCGGGCATCCGGCTGATCTCTGCCGCCAGGCAGGCCGACTCCCTCACCGGCTTCATTCCGATCCGGTTCATCCCCGTATCCACCGCCAGATGAATGAAAGCCTTCTTTCCCAGGCTGACAGCCGTCCTTGACAGCTCCTTCGCCTGCCCCCTCTCAAACACCGACGAGCGGATCTCCAGATTCACCAGCCGGCTGTTGTGCCGGCTGTGGGTCATGCCCAGAACCAGCACGGGCCTGCGGATATTATGCCGTTTCAGATTGACGGCCTCCTCTATGTCCGCCACCCCGTACATGTGCACATAGGGATCCATGACTTTCGCAACGGGAACCGCCCCGTGACCGTACCCGTCCGCCTTCACCACCCCCATGATCCCCGTGTTCTCTGACAGGACGGCCCTCATGGCCTTCACGTTCTCCTCCACGGCATCCAGGTCAACCGCCGCGTATACCCTGGTATACGGCCTCTCCCCGTTTATCTCATAATCTTCCATAAAAATTCTCCGTTCCGCCGCCAATCATCCCGCGGCATCATTCTTCCCCGTCTCTCAGTCGCCCGATCTCTTCTGCCAGCTCCCTGGCCAGCATTCCGTGCTCACCGCATCTTGTCCTGTACCGATCGCCTGCCAGGCCGTGAAGATACACCCCCAGCACAGCCCCGTCAAATGGTTCCATCCCCTGGGACAAAAGCCCCCCGATGGTTCCCGCCAGTACATCCCCTGAACCGGCCTTGGCCATACAGCTGTTTCCGCTGGTGTTGATATAGCACTGTCCTTCCCGGTTGGTCACCACCGTGGCCGCGTCCTTCAGCACGCACACGATCCCCCGGCTGCTGCCGTACTCCAGGGCCGTGTCCACGATGTTTGACTGTATCCGCTCCACGGTCTCTCCTGTCAGTCTGGCCATCTCTCCCAGATGGGGGGTGACAATAATATTCTCCGTATAGTACTGCTCCAGCTGAGGCCATGACGCGATGGCATTGAGGCCGTCCGCATCCGCCACAATGGGAACGTAGGCGCTGGTCAGCACCGATTTAACCAGCATTCCCGCATAGGTTTCCCGGCCCAGGCCAGGTCCCAGGACGATCACGTCGGCCCATGCACACTCCTTCTCGATGCGCTTCTCCCAGGCCGAACTGCAGCAGAGCCTCTCTCCCGGTTCCTTTTCCGTCTCCGGTTCCTGCCCGTCAGGAAGGATCTCCTGCGGGCTGTAGACCGTGACGACTGCCTCCGGCAGCAGCTGCTGAAGGATCGTCCGGTTCTGATCCACGGTCATGATCTTCACCAGGCCGGCCCCCGCCCGGTAAGCTGCCAGGCCCGCCAGGTAAGCCGCACCGCTCATGCCGCTGCATCCGGCGATAAGAAGCACTTTCCCGAAGGTTCCTTTATTGCTGCAGGCAGGTCTTGCAGGCATCCTGTGCAGATCCTCCCGCCCGTAAGTCCACGCAAAAGGCCCCGCCTCCTTAGCACTCACATCCGGGAATCCGATATCCTCCACTACCAACTCCCCGCAGTACTCCCGCCCGGGATACAGAGCGGTCCCCAGCTTCCCATAGCCGAAAGTCACCGTCACATGGGCTTTCACCGCATCCCCCATGACCTGCCCCGTGGTGCTGTGGATTCCGGAGGGCATATCCACGGCGATGACGGTCTGAGGATTCATTCCGTTTACGGCTTCTATAATCTCCCTGTATTCCCCCTCAATCTCCCTTGTAAGCCCCACGCCGAACAAGGCGTCTATGAGCAGGTCACATCTGCCGGGAAGGAAATCTTTCCACTCCACCATGGGAATCTTAAGCCTCTCTGCAATCTCCTTCTGGACATGAAATTCCTTTGTCCCCCGATTGGGAGCCCCGGCGACGATAACGGTCACGGAATGCCCTTTAAGCGCCAGCATCCTGGCTGCAGCCACGCCGTCGGCTCCGTTGTTGCCGGTTCCGCAGACGGCCCACACGTGCTGCCCCGCCTTAATCCTGGCCTCCGCCTCCCGCGCCACCGCCATGGCTGCCCGTTCCATCAGAACCAGGGACGGAATTCCCACGGTGTGAATCGTATACCCATCAATCGCCTTCATCTGTTCCCCTGTCACAAGATACCTCATATTCACCCCTCCTGGTATCGCTAATCATGCCCCGCCTGTTCCCTCTTTCGGGTCCACGGCCGGCTTTTTGCCTTCTGCCCTCACCCCCGGCCTTCGGTATCGCTCCCGGTCTCGGCTACCGCAAATGCAGCTGCGTACTCCTTTGTGTTGGTAATGGACACATGAATCTTTACCGCCGCCAGTTCATCCGCCCGCTTACGCGCCCCCTGAAAAAGGTTCACATACGGTTTCCCCAGGCTGTCCCTGAGCACCTGGATCTCCCGTGGGGTAAAGCTTCGAAACCCCGTCCCCAGAGCCTTGGCCACCGCCTCCTTAACGGCGAAATTGCCGGCCAGCCGGACGGCGTTGTCCCCAAACTGCCGGCACTCCTCCTCTGTATAAATCCGTGACAAAAAAGCCTGTTTTTCACAGGCTTTTTTTACACGGGCAATCTCGATCAAATCCGTTCCGACTCCCACAATCATGGCTGCTGCCTTCTCTCCCCTTTTCCCGCTCCTGATGTACCGCCGTCCTGGGCTCTCTCCCTCCGCTCCTTCTCGTCCTGTATACTGCACACACGGTAGGAAAGCCGCATCAGGCTCTCCGACAGATGGACATTCTCCACCACCACGTCGTCCGGTACCACCAGGTCTGTGTGGGCGAAATTCCAGATGGCCTTGATCCCGGCTGCCACCAGCCGGTCCGCAATCTCCGGGGCCTTGGTCTTGGGAATCGTCAGTGCGGCGATCTGTACCTCGTGATCCACAATAAACTTTTCCAGGTTCTCCACCCCCATGATTTCAGCGCCTCTCACCACCCTGCCTATGAGCCGCGGGTTAATGTCGAACATTCCCTTGATGAGAAATCCACGTCTCTCAAAATTAGCATAATTGGCGATGGCCTGCCCCAGGTTTCCCGCCCCGATGATGATCAGATTGTGCTGGCGGTCAACCCCCATGATCTTGGCAATCTCCGTATACAGATATTTTACATTGTATCCGTACCCCTGCTGTCCAAACCCTCCGAAGTTGTTCAGGTCCTGACGAATCTGAGATGCTGTCACTTTCATCCTCAGGCTCAGTTCATTGGACGAAATCCTCTCCACTCCTTCCTCCATCAGCTCACTCAAATGTCTGTAGTATCTTGGCAGTCTCGCGATCACTGCTTTTGAAATCGGCTTCTGTTCCACGCCCATAATCCTCTTTTCTATCTATGCTAAGAAATATTATACTCAGTTGTAAAATCAATGTCAAATCAATTCATATATTCTTTCAGATACTCTCCCACAGACCTGCTCATCTCTCTGGAAAAGCTGCTGTTATACTTTCTCTGGCAGAAGGCCTGAATCCATTTGTCAAAATCCCCGTCCTTATAATTTTTACTGAGCATTTCCTTTAACTGATCCCCGTCCGCCTGACGGTATGTATTCTCGTGAACCACGTATTTCTGCTCACACCGCTCCGGTTTAATCCGCTCTTTCTGCTGCTGTACCGGGTATCCGAACACCACCATGGCTGCCGGAAATACGTAGGACGGCAGCTGCAGCAGCTTTCTGTGGGTCTCGCACTGCTCCATGATATCCCCTATGTAGCACGACCCGATCCCCAGGCTCCAGGCCGCAGTCACCGCATTCTGTGCGGCAATGGCTGCATCCGTCACCGCCAGCATCAGATCCCCGGGCCCCGGTTTTCTTGGGCTGCATCCTCCGGCTTCATAGGCATCGTACCACTTCCTGCAGTCCGCGCAGAAGATCAGAACCATAGACGCTCTGGCTATAAAAGGCTGATGGTCGCATGTCTCGGCCAGAGTCTCTTTCAGTTTTTGATCCGTAATATCCAATATTGTGTACAGCTGCTGATTGCCCGCCGTAGGCGCCTCCATGGCTGCCTGTATAATCAGCTCCTTAGCCTCCCCGGCCACCGGCTCATCCGTGTAAACCCGCACGGATTTCCTCTCAAACAGTTCTTTTATTGTATGGTTAATTGTATTGTTAATATCCATAATTCTGTCTGACCCCCTTTTTCATATTATGTATTTTTATTATATGTGACTTTTCGCAAAATCACAAGTATTCCATAAATTCAATAAATTTTCAAAATTTCCCCAAAAAGTAGTTGCCTAAATAAAAAAACTGTGCTATACTGTTATTCGTTCGCGGGAGTGCTGGAATTGGCAGACAGGCAAGACTAAGGATCTTGTGGGTGTATGCTCGTGTGGGTTCAAGTCCCATCTCCCGCAGATGCAGAAG
>JAAWHK010000117.1 GCA_022795805.1 Hungatella sp.
TGACGGAATAGTAAGTTATACACATTTCCACGGTGCTTGTCTTTTGGTCTTTGGTTCGGAATAGTGTGGTGCTGGCGGTCTATCTCTTGTTTTCGGTTGTTTGCTTCTTTACCGTACATGAGCATTACGGCAGGGTGTCAAAGGAAAGCTGGTGGGTTATGGGGGTGGTCCTGGCAGCCAGTTTTTTTATGGGGATTCTTCTGGAGGATGTAAGCGGCAGAGGGACGGGAAGGGGAAAGAGGCTGGCTGCGGCGGCAGCGGTGGGAATAGCAGCGGTTCCCCTGATTGTGGTGAAAAACGGGAATTTTCTCCTTCATGTTCTGGCGGATAAAGGGCCTGTGGACTGGATTGTTCCCATAGGCATGTCTTTTTATACGCTGCAGATCATTTCCTATGTTGTGGATGTGAGCCGGGGAACCATACGGGCGGAGAGAAATCCGGGAAAATATGCGCTGTTTATATGTTTCTTTCCCCAGATCATCCAGGGGCCGATTCCGAGATACGGGCAGCTGGCAGGGCAGCTGTGGGAGGGGCACAGGTTTGATGAGAGGGAGTTTGTGAAAGGCATATGGCTCATATTGTGGGGGTTCTTTCTGAAACTGATGATCGCGGACCGGGCCGGGACGGCGGTGAACACGATTTTCAGCGGGTGGGAGGCTTATCAGGGATTCTACGTGCTGGTGGGAGGGGGACTGTACGGCATTGAGCTCTACGGGGATTTTCTCTCCTGTGTGTGTCTGGCCAAGGGGACGGCGCAGCTGTTCGGAATCACGCTGGCAGACAATTTCCTCCATCCCTATATGGCCAGGTCCGTAAAGGAATTTTGGGGGAGATGGCATCTTTCCCTCAGCTCCTGGCTTAAGGATTACATATACATCCCTCTGGGCGGCAATCGCAGGGGGACACTGAGAAGATACGGAAATATTCTGGCGACGTTTGCGGTCAGCGGAGTCTGGCACGGGGCGGGCTACAAATACATCTTTTGGGGACTGATGCACGGAGTTTACCAGATAGCGGGAGATCTGACAAAAGGGGTCAGGGACAGGATCTGCCGGATTCTGGGAATGGAGGCGGATAACAGGGTGAGGGTGTGGACAGAGCGGGCCTTCACCTGGTTCTGGGTGACGGCTGCCTGGGTCATTTTCCGGGCGGGAGGGCTGAAACAGGGACTTTTTATGGTGCGCAGCATGGTTATGGTGTATAATCCCTGGATATTTTTTGATGATTCGCTGTTGAGCCTGGGACTTTCCTGGAAGGAATGGGTGATTCTGGGCTGTTCGGTTATGGTTCTTATGAAAGCGGAAAAAGCCCAGGAGAAGGGCTGCATCAGGGACGCGCTGCTGAAACAGCCTTTGATTGTCCGGTGGGGAGCGACTCTTGGGGCGGCGGCTGTGATCATGGTGTTCGGCTCCTATGGATACGGATTCAGCGCCAGTGATTTTATTTACGGGAGATTTTAAGGGAGGGCGGAGATTATGAGAGAGCGGCTGAGACTGGCGGGAAAGGCATTCCTGTTTTCATGTCTTATGGGACTTATGATATACGGCATTAACCGGACGCTGACGCCGAAATACCGCCACAGCAGCATAAACCCATTGACCGAGACGTTCAGGGGATTTTACCGCATGGAAAGGGATACGGTGGATGTGCTGTTTCTGGGGAGCAGCCAGACCGCGGCAGGGTTCAATCCTCAGAATCTTTATGACGAATTCGGCATCAGAAGCTACAATCTGGGAAGCAATCACCAGAGTCTGTGGCTTTCCTACTACTGGCTGAAGGAGGCCTTGCGCTATCAGTCGCCCAGGGCAGTGGTGCTGGACTGCTATGAGCTTTACATAGACGGAAGGAAGGAGGAGGGCAATGCCAGGCTGGCGCTGGACGATATGCGGTGGGGCGCTGTAAAGAAGGAGGCGGTGGACACGGTCTGCGGGTTTGACAAAAGCCAGTCGAGGCAGGGGTATCTGCTGACCAATATCCGGTTTCACACGAGATGGACCGGTATGTCTGAAACCGATTTTACATGGGCAGAGATGGCGTCTGTGCCGCAGCTTAAAGGATTCTGGCTCTACAAGGACATATGCGGGTATGAGGGATTCGTCCCGTTTGCGGTTGAGCCTTCCCGTGAGGAGGAGTTTCTGCCGGAGGCCCGGGAGTACCTGGATAAGATTCTGAAACTGTGCAGTGAGGAGGGGATACGGCTGATTCTGGTGAAAACGCCCACCTTGGCCCAGAGTCTGGAAAAGCACAATACCATTATGGGCTGGGCCCGTCTTAACGGGCTGGATTTTATTGATTTCAATGAGAGGGAAATTTACCGGGAGGCAGGGCTGGACTATAGGGCGGACATGAACGACACCAGCGATACGGGCTATAAAAATGCCCATGCCAATCCGGCAGGGGCCAGGAAAATGACCTGTTACCTGGGAGCGGTCCTCCGGGACAGGTACGGAATTGGGCCGTGTGACGATAAGCAGTGGGAGAGCACCCGGGAATTTAATGACGGAGTCTGGAAAGATTTCCTGCTCCACAATGAAACGGATCTGAGCAGATATCTGGCCGCGGTAAAAGACCAGAGGTATACGGTGTTTTTTTCTGTTAAGGAGAAAGGTCCTGCGTATGCCGGGAGGGAGCAGGAAGAGCTGATGCGTGATATGGGACTTGCGGCGCCCTGGCGGGAGGGAGAGGTGCAGCCTTACATTTCGGTGATAGAAAAAGGAGCGGTGAAGGAGGAGCAGACCGGGGATGGCAGGATGTATAAGCTGGGCGCCTTTCGGGACGGGGAGGTGATCTATCAGATGGTCAGCGGTGAGGCGGAGTGTTCCGTCAGAATCAACAGAGTGGAGCAGGCGAAAAGCCGTCCCGGACTCAACATTGTGGTTTACAGCAATGACACCGAAAGCGTGATTGATTCGGTGTGTTTTGATATCTGCAGTCCCCAGCTGACGGCATACAGGTGAGACGCGGTGTCGGCACGGCACACGGCAAAAGGCGGCTTTCAGGCAGAGGTCAGTCCTGCCCGGAAGCCGTTTTTGTGCGGTTTTCCCGTTCAGCCCTGGCGGTGCCGGCTGCCGGGGGAGGCTTTCTGTGAGAGCATGCGGAACATATCCAGCCGGCTTTTGTCGGCGGGACTTAAGTATTCGGTAAGAATGTCGGTGAGAAGGCCGGTTTCCTCCGGGGAAAATGAGATGTTTTTGCTGCCGATCTCCGCGGTGAGGCTGAGAAAGCGGGGGAGAATCTGGTCTTTCGGGGTGCTGTTAAGCTGGTCGGCAAAGTCGGCGAGGAACCGGATTTTTTCCGGTGCCATGGATTTTAGTCTGGGATCTTTTTGCCAGTCACGGTTCATAGGATACCTCCTTTTTATGTAAATTGCTGCAGGGCCTGGAAGACGAAGGCAGCCTGCTCTAAACGGGCCTGCTGGTCCGGGGGAAGGAAATTTTTAATCTGCTCAACGGCGGAGGGCATGGAGCGCACGGCCGGGGATTGGGCCTGGGCGGAGCCGGGCTGTATCCCGGAATCCACGCGGTCCGGGACGGTGCGGCCCTGGGACAGATCGGGAAAAGGGCGGAGACTGCCGTAGGGCTGTATGGGAGTGGAAACACCCTGTTCGGGGACGATCTCCGTAGGCGGCACGTCGTCCGTCACAGAGGGGGTCTGGGCCTGGGCAGCCACGATATCCGGGTACTGGCCTGCCATGCGGGGGCCGGAGAGAAAATTACAGAGCATGTCGATTAAGTCCTGCTCCTGGGTGTTGCCGTAGGGCCTGATGGCCTTCATGATGTCCAGGGGGGAACCCTTCTGGCCGTCGCCGGCAGTGCAGATCCCCATGGCGCCGACCTGCTCCTCCCGGAACAGAGAGACAGTCCGCTGCAGTTCCTTAAGTTTTACGAAGAAGGAGAGGAAACGCTGTCCGGTTACATTTACATAGGGGATGGCGGCTTTTACCATCTGCAGATGATGGTCGCCGATAAGATAGTCAAAATCAGTTAGCTTCATGGTGGATTCATCAGTCATAATTGGCGGCTTTCCAA